>DAOVGE010000008.1 GCA_030672605.1 Methanosarcinales archaeon | reverse complement strand
AATATGCCACATAAGCTGTTGAACCGTAAGCCTTATATACTACCACGACATAGTGGTGTATGTGCGAGCGGGTTTCAAAACCTCTTTTTAACTACTAAACCCCACACTCCCCAACTCCCCACGCCCGCTCGCATATACCTCCTAAATTCTGTTGACAATTTTTGTCTGTATCACGCTGCCACCCATTGTGCCCCAGCAGCTCTTCAGTTCATTTATCTGATCAGGTTCAGGGAGCGCTGTGTATGCTGATCCGGTTCCTGAAAGGCTCACTCCCGTAACTCCAAGTTCAAGCGCCTGCATCATAACATCAGTGTCAAACCCAAGCGCAGTGCAGTACAGAAGCCCGTTCAGTGTCATCGCATTCTTGAAATCGTGAGCGAGCGCAAGCTGATACGAAACCTCGGAAAGCGGCGCAAACGCTCTACATCGAGCAATATCAGTGTCAGCGGTGAACGCCTCCTGCTCCGGAAGGTATATCAGCACATCGGATTCGAGCTCAACACGATCCACCAGATCACAATTGCGGTTGTCAGTTGCAACAATTCCGCCGAGCATGGACGCGCACGCATCATCGAACGCGCCCGTGATTGTTACGCCTGAATCGAGCGCAGCGCGCACACCCATGCGGACCACCTCAATCGGGGGTAGCGTCTCCCCGATCGCATTCAGCGTCGCAAGCGTTGCTGCATTCGCGGCGGCAGAACTGCTCTTCAGTCCGCGTGCGATCGGTATCTCGCTTCGAGTCGTGACAACACCATCGTACTGGCATCCGAATCGATCCAGAACCAGGGAGACGCAGCGCGTAATCAGCATGGTGTCATAGTCAAGAGCAACACCGGAATCTGTCTCGATTCTGCCGACGATCTTGCCTGAATCCCCCGCACACTCGCACAATTCAACATCTGCCCTCGTCGTAATGCCGATTGCGAACGCCGCGCCCTTCCACGTCGCAATCGCATTCACAATCGTTCCCGCGCCGTTCGCATAAGCGTGTCCGTGCATGATAACACCTCGCGTGAGCTCTGTATTTATGCTTCGCATCACATTTATGCGATCATCCCCAAACAGTCCATTCAATGACGCTGGTTGTTGCATTCACCGGGCGGATCGGCGCAGTCATCTGCGGTGATCGGCGCGAGATACGGTTTTACGAAGGCGGAGCTGTGGAAACGCTGGAGTATGAACTCTACAATGGAAGTATCAGGACCGATAACGAACTGATGAAACGTGCGTCCATTCTCGGAGTTCCAATCGAGATCAGAGACGATAAGAACAAGATATCCATATCTGACGATTATGGTGTCCTGGTCGGCGTGGTGACATCGCGCTCTGCTGCGACCGAGCGGCAGAGGCGGATGTATCTTGCGCCGGGCAGATACCTGATCGCGGAGGTCGCTGACGGTGGTGTCAGGATCGCAGAGACCGGTGAAAGCGTGTTTCTGGCGTTCGGGAGTGCGGTTGCAAAGAAGATATGCTACGATGTGCTCAACAGGGCAAAACGTCCAAAAAAGCTCTCCAATGCCGTTACGCTGTTGATGCGCGCCATGGAATCTGTCTCGCAGAAGACGGCATCGGTCAGTCAGGCGTATGATGTGATGCAGACGCCGCCTCTGCCTGGAGATATGGAAAAATCGCTGCGAAAGGCGCTTTTGCGGGATGTGAGTGAGAATTGCTGGAGGATGTTATGAAAGGGGGCTTATGCAACAGTGGCATCCGCACAACTGCGGACGATATGGTTGATTTGCGGCATAACGATTGCGAATACGCAGGATGTGGCGGCATTGATCACCGGGATCGGGTAGGCTAAGCAGGAGGTTCCGGACATCTGCACGGTTCTGAATACGTGGATCACGATGAAAGATGCTGCCGTTGTTAAGATTCCTGAGATGGTGGTTCGCGACTTTATTGCAAGGGTGCAAGGTCGATCGCGATGAAAAATGGAACATGGGATGTAACTACTCAGGTATGTTGATTGGTCACACAATTGCGATTCTATGCTTTCTGGCAATAAAAAATAACCGCGGAGGGCCGCGGAGGAACGCAAGAGCTATACAATCCTCCGCGTCACTCAGCAGCCCTCTGCGGTTAAATTTCCCGGATTCTGATGTATTCGGTGGTTTCCAATCTTTACGTCATCGCGTCTTTGCGTTCCTCTGATCTAACGCGAGGTCGCGAGGTCGCAGAGACGCAAGGTTGCGGGAGATACGCCGCGTTTTTTCACATACGCGAGGGAGCTACCGTTAGCGACCACAGAAAACAGCAGAACCAGGAATAATCGTGAGTCTTTGTGTACCATCGCGTTGCAATGCAAAAACGACCAGTCATATCGGTTATTTACCAGAGCTCACCCCACTTTGGTTTCGAGGAGTTTGTCATGGATTTAGTCTATTTATGGCAGTTTTTATCATGAATTACGCGTCCCGGACTAATGACGCGAATCTATTCCATTTTAACATTCGTGAAATTCGTTTATTCGTGCTATTCGTGATCCCTAAGCGCTTAATAGTACACCAGTACAATTCATCTATGGGACGCTTGCACTCGCGAATTACCAAAGACCCGGACTTTTTCGGATGTGTTTCCACTCTTGCCACCCCCTCCCCCCACTTCCCTTCACTTCACGCCCGCCCCCGCGACTCCCCGCATACAATCCCTGTTGCGATCAGGTGCGCAATCCGGAGCGGCTCAGGGATGTGGCTGTGAGTCGTTCCGAGCCGCATGATCTTGGTCGCATCCGTAATCTCGATTCCTGCGCACTGAATAGACAGCAGATTGCCATGCACATCGATCTCCGTAATTGCGCCGGCATTCATGATCGATTGCCACCGCAAATCAGCGTCCGGGAGATTTTGCAGCGCCCGCCTGATCTGCCCCATATCCGGCTCGGCACGCATCACAACGATTACGGGAAGCCTGGTTCTTTCGTGCAGTTCTTTTATGTCCACCACATTGAACCCGCCGTAGGTCACGCCATCGAGCATGATCACGCGGATCTGCGGGTAGTGGCGGGTCGCAGTCACCATCTCTGTGATCACATCGGTTGCGTCCATCCCGTCCCGTGTGATCTCTGATTTGAGCACGCCGTCCATCCATTCCCCGCCCCGGAAGACCACTCCGACGATCATGATGCGCTCGCTCACAAGCGCGGAATCATCGATTGCGAGGATCCGGATCTCCGGTTTGATGTGCACGGTATTTCACCTTCTCAACCACCCTGATATCCGTTATCGCGGTATGTGGGTAATTCCCGCTATTGTCCTTCTCTGCGGACTTAACCATATCCCAAATCGTTAAAAGCGCAACACTCACGCCAGAGAGCGCTTCCATCTCAACACCGGTGCGCCCGACCGATTTAACCTCCACAAGCGCATGAACCGCATCGTCTGCAACCTCGAAATTGACATCGATTCCGGTGATTGGGATCTGGTGGCACATCGGGATTGTGGATGGGGTCTCCTTAACCGCCATTATTGCTGCGATCCTTGCTGTTGCAAGCACGTTCCCTTTCTCGACGCTGCCTGCATTGATTGCGGCGATCGTATCCTGTCTGAGCACGATTCTGCCGGTTGCAACGGCGCGTCTGGTGATCGCGTCCTTTCCGCTGATGTCGACCATCGCTGCACGGTCGTCTGTGATGTGGGTGAATATCGGATTGCTCATGGTTGTGTTATCTGAAAATTTGGCAATCTTTAAACTTCTTGTGCCGTCCATCAGCCGGTCAGGCAACGCCGCGTAATTTGAGCGCGTGTGACAGGAATCTCTTGATGTTCATTTGGTATATTAAATGGATATTTACTGACAAAAAGTTTATATACCATCCAAAACAACAACAAAGAATCACACTCTCACCAGAGAACTATCGACGAGATCTGTGACAGATCTCAGAGATGTCTTGGGAACAGTGCGAAGGGGCATACAATGAAACAATCTGCAGCAGGCACAACGACAATATCCATAAGGAGGGCGCAATTCACCCATGACCCATGCGGTGAGGTCATGCAGCGCAAACAATCATGAAATTGAAGTTTCTGGATATTGTGTTCATACTCGGTTTTGTGCTCAGCGCTACGACGTATGCTTTGACCATTTACTGCCTGCAAACCGGTTCATTCTATGAATGCAATCCGTTGCTTCGTTTTTTCATTACGCTTGGCGATTATGGCGCGGTTCTGTTCTTCAGCATGGTATGGGCGACACTTGCCACGGGATATTATTATATGCGCAAGCACGAGGTAACGCCTTTCTGGGCGTACACCGCATTTATGTCAGGTTTTCTTGGACTGTTTAATTTTATGCATGATCTGCTCGTCGTAGCCACGGTATAGGTGGGTGCGGTGTCCAATCCCACAACCTTCCCTTGCAGGGGTTTCAACCATCCCATGATGCTCGCTCACGATCTATGTACTTCTGGGCATCAATATCCTGCCAGATTTCCTTACCCAATCCCTGCAGTTCCAGAATGCTGTGACCGGGGGGGGGTGGTCATACGTTGCCTGACCAGATCTGTTAATTGGTCTATGAGCTTCATCTGATCGGGGAGGTCGAGTTGTTGTATCAAATTCAGCGATTTGGTGTAAGTTGCCGTTTGCATTGTGATATCTCCTTCAAATCCATCCGGTATATTCGTCAAAACTTTATCACTACCACCGGGGTCTATCATAGTCGGTCATGTTCCCACACCCGGCACTGTTACATTCTGTCCACTCTCTGTATTTAATTCATCGTGATCGGACAGATGCCGTCCGCGGTATCATACCATTCCACGCCAAGAATCTGTAAAAACGATTTTGGACTCTTAAAATTGACTTTTTCATTGATTTCCATCTCCAGTAGTCTTCGATCAGTGGTCACAAAATAATCACACTCACGAGCAAGATACGCATGGATGTGTGGCACATCATCCATATCTGTAATTAAATCGGAATACAGACCATTTAACGCGTCTATCTCTTCTTTTTGGACAAATTGCATCCCATGTATCGACCAGATAAACGCAAACATCCACCCGGCGACGTTCTTCGAATATCTCGATTTTATGTTGTGCATCAGTTCATTCGTTGTATGAAAGGAGACTACAGCAATATACGCGCCCTGATCTGCCAATTCAATGATCAGTTCCGAGTTGCTGGTCACAACGTTCAGATACGTGAGAAAGATATTCGTATCGATATATGCTTTAATTATTCCAGATCTGCCGATACACTTCTTTTCGTGACTCTTTTACAGTCTGCAAGAGTTCGCCGTGCGGGATTTTTTTCATAGTCCCCCTTGCCTCACTCAACTTTCTCTTTGACACGTCGTGTATCAAAAGCCTCACCGCAGCCCTGATAAACTCGTCACGATCGGCATAATATCCCTCCTCTATACTGTGATCGATGAACTCAAACTCCGTCTCCGGAAGTCGTACCATGGCAGTTTGTAATGACATAATTATTCTGATATGTGATGTTGTGCACATCAAACTTTTGGCTCTCTGATATCTCGCGTGAAGGTGTTCAAACGACCAGCCATATCGGTTATTTACCAAAACTTGCTTTACTCTGGTTTCGAGGAGTTTATCGAGAATTTGGCATATTTGTAGCATTTTTTATCGCAGATTTCACGAATGGACGAATGACCCGAATCCGATTCCGGTTTAACATCCGTGAAATTCGTTTATTCGTGCCATTCGTGATCTCTAAGCACTTAAGACCACACAAGCACAATTTATCTAAGAAATGTTTGCACTCGCGAATTGTCAAAGAGTTAAACTTTTGATGTACGGAACAGTGGGGAACTGTCCGGCGGTGTGCGGCAACGCGACCATACAAGCGCGCATCAACAAGCCAAAGATTCTCTTTGCGTATCCGCTTCAAATTAAGTGGTAACCGGGGCACTATCTAAAAAATTGTTGATTTATGATAATTATCGTAAATGCAGATTTCATAAATTTACGCAGATGTTGCCTTAAATCAGCGAAATCGGTGTTAATCAGTTGCAAATAAAACCTTTGGCCACAGATTAACACTGATAAACACAGATTGGGGTTTTTATTTAGATCTTTCAGAAAGACTGAATATGAGTTTTACCACACTTTTTGAAGTGGATACCTCTTTTGCTGATGAGCCGACCGCAAACCCGGACCGTATCTCATCGACGCAGATTCTTGAGCTGTTTCGGGATGTGTTTTGGGATATGGGACATAAGATCCGGATGGCTACGTATGAGCCCGTGAACGCGGATAGCGGGACCCGGGCGATCGTGTTTTATGAGTATCGATCGCTCGTGTGTTCATGGTCAGATTGCCAATTACACTTTTTCGCGGAATTGCAAACAGCGATCAGCACTATTTCCCAATTGCCGTCAGCACAGCGTCGGGATCGAGTGCATACTGCTGAACGATCTGGGATATCTCCTTGTAGTTGTTAATGCCCCTTTCAGTCATATACTCAAGGATCTCTTTTCGCTCGGATAGTGCATCTGTCAGTTGTTTCTTTGTCCAGCCGCGCTCATCCATGATCAGGTCCAGCACGTACGAGTTGCCTGAGTACTCGAATGTGTCGTTCGCGGGATCCCATGTGTACAGGTCATTGATCCTTACGCCGCCTGTTCTCTGGTCGAGCCCGGTGATCTCAAGAAGCGTCTTCGTCCTTCTGACGCGCTCGCTTCCGATGTAGGTCTGCATCTGGATACACACGATGTTCAGCGCCTGAAGCATGGCGTGTGGCACGTTGATTGGCTCGCCCTGCAGCCGGTTTAAGAGAGTCTCGATGTCTGAGGCGTGCATCGTTGAGTAGGTGGTGTGTCCTGTGGACATCGCCTGAAAGAGCGTGAGTGCTTCCTCGCCGCGCACCTCTCCTACAAGGATGTATTCGGGGCGCTGCCTGAGTGCGGCTTTGAGCAGTTCGAACATGCTGATCTCGCCCACGCCCTCATGGGCGATGATCGCTTCTCGGGTTACGCCTGCGATCCAGTTCTCGTGGTGCAGGGTCAGTTCCCTTGTGTCCTCGATTGAGACGACTTTTGCTATCGGCGGTATGAACATGGAGACTGCGTTTAATGCGGAGGTCTTTCCGGATGCTGTGCCGCCTGCAAGGATCATGCTCTTGTTGTTCTCGATTGCGAGCCACAGGTACGCGAGCATCTCGCTTGAACACGTCTTGAAGTTGAGCATGTCAATAGGGGTGAACGGGTCTTCCTTGAACCTTCGAATCGTGAATGAGCTGCCACGGGTTGTCACTTCCTTGCCAAGCGTTGCCTGGAGTCGGGACCCGTCCGGAAGCGTTGCGTTTACCATCGGACTGCCTATCGAGATATGTTTGCCGCCCCGCTGCGCGAGCTGGATCACAAATGAGTTCAGGTATTCTTCGCCGAACGTCACATTCGTCTCGATGTTTTTATGCACGTCATGATATATGAATACGGGGATACCAATGCCATCACATGATATGTCCTCAATATGCGAATCATTGAGCATCACATCCAGCTTCCCGTAACCTACGTAATTTCTCTCAAGAAAATGAAGGATCTTGTGTACGGAACGCGGTTTCAGGTCTATTGAGTAATAACCAAGCAGTTCCAGCGCTTTTCTTCGCAAAACGCGGCTTTTGATACCATCGCCATTCTGCCCATTGCCCGCCTCCTGCTTTCCGAACTGTTCGTCGATCTGCTTTTCGAATTGTTCAGCGTTGTCTTCACCAATCTCTCTGATGGCGTCATTGCCACTACTATCAATATCACTATCAACAGCACTACTATCATCACTGTCGCCACTGACACTACCACCACTGACACTACCGCCACTACCCACATCACCAGCCGGTTCGCCGAACTCTTCAGCGATCTTTCCGGCGGTATGCCCCCCCAGATCGATGTCATCGAGCGTCAGCACGTCAGAAAGATCCTCGTACAACCGTCCGAGCAACTGCATCTCAAATGGCGTCAGTGCGGGTTCAAGCACATTATACACCGGAACCTTCTTCGCGATATCGTAGAGAACCTGCACAAGCTCGTAATGCTCATCCACCCAGTATCGGTCAACCTCTGTATATCCGTCAGGGATCCGGTCATCGACAAGATTGCCATGCAACTCCGGATCGTAAGCTTCGAGATCATACGCAACCTCCTTTGTGTCGATGATCTCTCTTATCTGCCCCATTAGTTCACTACTTCCCATAATTAATAAGTGCACGGTATATGTAAAAAGCTTTTTGTATGTTGCAGACCGATTAATAGTTGGGAGAGAATCGGTGAATGGGGACGATGGATAATATACGACCCGGCACAATACCAACCGGGATTATCTCACTGGACTCTGTACTGAAAGGCGGGTTCCCGACAGGGTCGTTTGTTGTGCTGATCGGTGAGATCGGCGCCGGGAACAGTGACTTCGCTTACACGTCGGTACTATCACTGCTGGAAATACAACAAAACGGACATCCCATGGACTCTTTTGAAAACGCCATGGTTCCGGATAAGATATGTTACATTTCACTCACGAGAAACTGGGAAGATGTGCATGACGAGATATCAAGGTGCTTCCCAGAGGATTTGTACGAAATATCTGATAGGATACAATTTAAAGACTTTTCAGAGGAATATTTCAGTAGATCATCGATACCAACCGGGTGGATAACTGAATCCACAGTATCTTTCGATTCTTTAAAGGAGATGAGATATGAAAAGGATTTGATTAATGATCTGGTGGTATATCTGGATGAGAATGCCTCAAACAGTGTGATTGTCATCGATTCAATAACCGCGCTCGCTGAGTACTGCGCAAGCCCGAGTAATTCCGCGGAGTGGTCCGATGTGATATCCTTATTCCGCGGTCTCCAGAGAGTATCAAAGAGATGGAACGGGATGGTCTACGCGCTGCTCACAACAAATATTGTTGATACGCATAAGCAGGAGCAGATCGCGGACTGTGCTGACGGAGTCCTCATATTCGAATGGGACGACTTCGGCGCAGCCAAACGGCAGCGAGTAATGCACGTCAAGAAATTCAGGGGGCTTCTGCCGCAACTTGAGATGGCGAATCTTGTGAAATTCGAGACATCGGTCACAACAGACTACGGTTTTGCAATATCGAAGGTCAAACAGGTTGGGTGGCATGGATGATGGATGATATGTGCTGGGCAATGGGTATGGATGATGGGTAATTGGTAAGGATGGAACGGGTCAAAATCGGCGTAAAGGGACTGGATGAGAACTTACAGGGCGGAATTCCAGAGAACAGCATCATCGCGGTCATAGGGACATTCGGAACCGGAAAGTCCACAATAGGGATGCAATTTCTCTATGAGGGGCTGAAAAACGGCGAGACCGGCATCTTCATCAGCCTCGACGATGACGAAGAGGGGCTGGTCGCTACTGCCGTGGAATTCGGATGGGATTTTAAGAAATATGTCGATGAAGGCACGTTGTTGTTGATGAAACTGAACGCGATCGATATCAAAACATCACTTCTCAGGATACGGAGCGAACTTCCGCGGCTTTTCGAGGCATTCGGTGCGAAACGATGCGTATTTGACTCAATAACGCTCTTTGAGATGCTGTTTGAGAACGAAAACGAACGAAGAATGATCGTGTATGATCTCACCCAGATCATGAAAGCCAGCGGGGCAACATCCATAGTCACATCCGAGACTGACAAATCAAACCCGCACGCATCACGATTCGGGATGATCGAATACGTGACAGATGGCGTCTTGTTTATGAACTACCACCGACGCACAAATGAAAGGGCTGTTAGATTATCCATTGAGATTACAAAGATGCGGAGAACGAACCACTCAAGGGACATTATGACTTATGAGATCAGCGAACACGGAATGGAGGTCGTCTCATGAGCCGCGATGGGTGCTGCGGGATGTTTTCTGACGATTGCGCAATCTCGACCGTTGTGAGCTTTATACTGGTCCTCGGGCTGCTCGTAACGGTCATCGCGTTTGTCAAGGTGCAGTATGTCCCGTCATGGACCGAGGATGTCGAGGCACGACATACACGCGATGTCTTTGTTGATTTTTCGGCGATTCCGGGTAACATCGATAACCTTGTGCTCGCCAATGGCAGCATTACTGTGAGCCAGAACCGGATCAAGCTTGGCGGTGGCGGCATCCCGATCATGGCTCCGGGGAGGTCTTATGGCACGCTTGGTGTTGTGCCGGGCGATAGTGGCGGGAGCTTCAGTGTGGATGCGTATGTCTGGTCTGTGGATATCACGGAGAACAACACGGGCTTCCACAGTCTCGAGAATGGATCTGTGAATATCACCAATGTGTCCAGTGTGTCGGCGTTTTATATTCGTATCAGTGCGATTAAATATAACGGGTCATCGTCCGGGTCTTTGTTCATCAATCTCACGCACAAGGGGAACCATAGCGGGCGGGCAGAGATCAAGACCGAGAGCGACACGCATCTTAAGATATCCGTCTGGAACGGCGATGACGACAAAGTAATCGAGGATTTGCCCATAAATGCTGACAATTCAGAGATCAAAGATTACAAAATAGATCTTCTGAGCCCCTGTTACGGATTTGATATGGTTCTGGATGAGGCAGAAGCAGAGGTTCTGACTGGTGCGGACACCCCGTACTACAACATTACGATAGCGAACAGCACATCACTGAATGGCAGTAATATCAGCTATCTTATAGATTATAATGAATATAACCGGACCCTGGTGCGCTACACAAAGACCAGTAATGGCACCATGTTGTACGAATCACGGAACCGCCACTTCATCAACCAGAAGTTCATATACCAAAACGGGGCGGTATTCCTATGCCAGCAACCAGCCGTAACCATGCGCACCGCACCCGGGATCTCAATCGAAGACTACCGGAATTACACCCGCATACTAATACCCATGATCTCTGTTGGTACTGGTAAACACAGGATACCGATGATTTCAGGAAGCGGGGTTGAGGAACTGCAGATAGAACTTAAGCACGCAGACCGAATCACATTTGCGGATGGCAACAATACGAAGAGCGTAGAAATCACAATCACACCGCCTGCCGGGGTTGATGAGGAATTCCGCGAGAACTACCTG
>DAOVGE010000111.1 GCA_030672605.1 Methanosarcinales archaeon | reverse complement strand
ATCGAAGAGTTCGGCATCATAAGCGTCGGTTCCCGCACAGAGCGTTCCTGACCCACTCGCAAGATAGCATGCCGAGACCGTGTGCCCGCGCGGGTCTCTCGCCGGGTCTGAGTACACGCCAACAAGCCGCACGATCTCGATATCGAGCCCGGTCTCCTCCTTTGCCTCCCTGATCGCAGCATCCTCCATACTCTCCCCGATCTCGACGAACCCTCCGGGAAGCGCATAACTGTCCCTGAACGGGTCGTTCTTACGCCTGATCAAGACAATCTTCCGCTGGTACGCAATTATAATGTCCACTGTGAGCGCTGGTGTCGATGTTGATGTTGATGTCAGTGTTGATGTCGTGTCCATGTCCATATCCCTGATCCCTTCTATGTCAGTATCTATGCCTCTGCATATCCCGGTTATGTTGAGAGGTACAGTACCAGTAGCGATAAGAGCGCCATTATGAGAAGAATCACGATTGCCTTCTCTTCCTTTGCAATCATTCCGAATCCACCGGTTGCATCACGATCAGCCGCCCTACTTCATCTGCAATGTACTCGTATCCGCTGGCAGCAAGCGACTGGACCAGAATCTCCTTTACAGCAGTTATCGACTCGGAATCACGGAAACCATGCTCGATCATGATTTTGTCGCCGTTGATATCGATATGCTCGACGATATGCATAGTTTCATAGACGTGCTTCAGGTATTTCAGAAAATCGATCTGTTCGGCGGCGTTTTTCATGACCCCTTTCAGAACGGTCGTATCCACAGGTGTATTGTGGGCGAGCAGGTCCTCAAACTCGTGCCTGTGTATCGTGACCATGTTATAGCCCGAATTCCTGTGCAGATCGATGATTGTTTGCCAGAAGTCCGGGTTTTCCCGTATTTCGCGTATTGCTCTATGCAGATATCCGAAATGGCGTATCAGATCATCGCACGCCGCATCTATGTTATCCTTTCGCTGCAGATCCATGCGTATCGATCTTGTCCTCCGGTCAACCCTCGCAACCCCGAGATGCTTCTGCCGCGCGAGGAACAACCCGATCATTCCGGAGAGCGACTCGTTCAGTTGCATGCTTCTGCCGGTAATTACAGCGATTGCAGTCTTTGGTGCGACATCGTTGTCATATTCCATGATTATTGTTGTTTGCCATCCGTATTCCTTCCATTTCCGATTGAGATGATCGACCAGTTCGGATATCCGATTGATGATGAGTGGATCGATGATGTCATCCAGAATCTCGGAATCGATGATTATGTCCTCTGTGCTCTTCAGGAACCATTCAAAGAGAGGATAGTCGATCATTGCGCAGAAACCATCCTCAATTAAGAGTTCCCGTGGTGACTGGTACCTGTCATCCATGTTCGCATAACGCGCCGCATTGAGCGATCCGTAGCGCTGGACAAGTAGATCAACGAACTCGATTATCTCCCGAATCGTTTCACTGAAATTGCCGTCGTGCTGCTCGACCAACGGCTCAAGTTGCTTCAGATGCTTTGCTTCGAGCGAGATATTTTTTCTGGATGCTGCCATGTGTAACCACCGCGTGGAATGTTCTCGGTCATAGTAGGTTATAAAAATTCTAATAGATATATCTTTCGAGAGCGAGTCGGCGGGAAAAGGGGTGGGAGGTGGAGATGGGGCGCATGCTAAATATCGTATGGTGGGAACCATGAGATTACACAGTCTGCGAAACAGCGGCGCAGCCATCTCCACAAGATTTCTGTGTTAATCTTGTGTAATCTCGTGGTTTGTATGTGGATAGCCACACAATATCGAGTAAGTACGAGATGGGGGTGCAATATGCTACTCCTTTATCAGGTGAATCGCAGTTGACTTGAACGAGACGACGATCTCCGCGCCCGTATCGAGTCCGAGATCATTTGCTGACTGCTTTGTGACGAGAGCCGTGAGTGGAAAGTTGCAATTACAGTCGATTCTGAGACGAACCATCGCCCCGAACGGCGTAACTTGTGTAATTGTGCCCGAAAAGGAATTCCTTGCGCTGCTCCCCCCCGCAGTCTCCGGCGTCCCGATCACGATGTCCTCGGGACGGATGCAGGTGCGAACCAATTCCCCTGCCGCGTAGTCAGAGACCGCAACGATTGTATGCCCGCCAAGATCAATTTCTGCAAGCCCGTCCGTGTTTGATATGACTGTTCCGTCGATTATGTTCTCGACGCCAACAAAGTCGGCAACTTCGTTTGTTGCGGGTCTGCTGAAGACCTCCTCGGGCGGTCCCACCTGCACGATTCTGCCAGCAACCATAACACCGATACGATCCGCAAGCATCATCGCCTCGGACTGATCGTGAGTCACATGGATCGTTGTCAGCCCGAACTCGTGGTGAATTCTCTTGAGCTCGTCCCTGAGCAGGTTCTGAGTCCGGTTGTCGAGCGCACTCAAAGGCTCATCAAGGAGCAGTATCCCGGGCTTAGCCACGATCGCACGTGCGAGCGCTGCCCGCTGCTGCTCCCCGCCGGAAAGCGTTATCGAATAACGGTGCGCCAGATGTGATATGCCCATGAGATCCATTATCTCCTGCGTCTTCCTGCTCCGCTCATCGTTCGGGACTTTTTTCATCCTCATACCAAATTCTATGTTCTCTCTCACGTTCAGATGCGGGAAAAGCGAATAATCCTGGTAAACAAAACCGACGTCCCTCTTTTCCGGAGGAAGGTCGGTAATGTCTCTGTCTCCGATAACAATTGTGCCACTGTCAGGATGGTAAAAGCCAGCGACCAATTCGAGCAGCAGCGTCTTTCCGGATGCAGTGGGTCCCAGGATCACAAAATACTCATTTTCCTGGATGCGCAGGTCGATATGAACTGAGAACTCCTTCCAGTCTCTTGATAAATCGTTAATCTCGATCATTTTGTCATTCTACTCTTTTACTTATACTTACTCAATATTGTGTGGATATCCACATATAAAACCATGAGATTACACAAGATTAACACAGAAATCTTGTGAAGATGACTGCGCCGCCGTTTTGCAGACTGTGTAATCTTTGGTTCCTACTATTTGTATTGAGCATGTTCTTTCACTCGTCTGCGTCAGTTGCGAATCACCGCTGCATAGTATCCAGCGCATTCAGCACATCCCCATAATCATGCCTGAGTTCGATTTTGCGGCTTCTGCCGTGCATGCCCTCTGTTACGAGATCGGCATCGATCAATCGCAGTGATGTGAGCTTCGCAAGCATCGTATGAAACCTTGTGTAGCCGAGTCCTGTCGTCTCGTGAAACGCTGTGTAGACGTCGCCTGCGATCACTTCCGAACTCGTCTTTTCTGCGAGAATCGCAAGGATCGCCTGCTCACCGCTGTTCAGCGTTGCGATTGTGCGCGACAGATGCAAAATTCGTGATCTCTCATAAACTGAGCGCACATCGTCCGATGATATGCTCGTACTTGCCCTTTGCTCAGCAGATAGGGATGATCGTTTGAGAAGATCAATTCCCACCCTGATATCGCCTGCTTCTGATGTGTAATCGGAAACAAGATCTATAACATCCTCTGAGATCACTCCGGAATAGAATCCAAGCTTTGCCCGGTCGTATAGAATGCCTCTGATCTCATCCCAATCATATCTCGGGAATATGATCTCTTCAGGCAGGAAGATCGAGCCCACCTTCGGATCGAAGACATAACTCAGGTTGTCGTCGCTCAGGATTGCGATTACGCCGATCTTTGTTCCTGGGTGAGTTTCGTGAGCGCGCAGTAGTGAATAAAGTACATTGTCCGCCTCTTTTTCGTGGAATAGGTAATTTATATCGTCGAGTGCCACAATCAGGATCTTCTCGTTCTGGACGAGATATTTCGCCACCTCGTCAAGCAGTTTCTTGAACGAAACACCGGACGATGGAGGCGCATGCCCGATCAATCTCCTGAAGATCTCGGAGAATATCAGGTACCGGGTCTGATTCGCCTGGCAGTTGACATGCACAGTGATCACGTTTGACGCATGCGCGCCCAGTTCCTCGAAGACCTTCCTGACCGCTGTTGTCTTGCCCGTGCCTGGCGGACCCACGCAGATTGCATTGAGCGGGCGCATCCCCGCAAGCGACGGGCGCACTCCGAACATGAGTGATCTGAGCTGCGAGTCCCGGTGTGCGAACTGCTCAGGGATATAATCGAATTCAAAGAGTTCGCCTCGCCTGAACAGGGTTTGATCCCAGAGCAGGGTTTTTCCGGGCATGGTTAGGTTATTTCTGTTGAATATTAATAATGATTTGCAATCTTCTGCAGTTGAGTTCGGCGGATGATGTGGCGCGAAAGGGGGGAAGTTGGGTTTGAGACTCTTTATTATTTTTGTAATGGCAATCGGACCAGGAACACGATAGCGACGATGCTCACACAACATGATCGCTAACAGAATGGTTTTCTTTCTTTGCGTCTTTGCACCCTCGCGTCTTTCTCGTTTTTGTTTCCCAATTCAACGCAAAGACGCAAAGACACAAGGGGCGTTATTAATCTCCGCCTTCACGTCTTGCATGCTGTTGCGCATCAGACTGA
>DAOVGE010000122.1 GCA_030672605.1 Methanosarcinales archaeon | reverse complement strand
GAAGGAGATGGTGATGATTCATATGAGCCATCTCTTCCCGCCGCACGACGAGGCTGTGAAGCAGTGGAATCTCGGATATGACGGAATGGAGCTTGTGCTGTGATCATAACCAAATTGTATGTGTTTGGGGGGCGAAAAAACCACGAGATTGACACAAGAGTAGGATATTATAACACGGGACAGTAATTAGATTTGTATTTTAGCTCTTACCTCGTCATATTTTCTCGTGGAAATCTGTGTAATCTTGTGGTTAGCTAAACACGTACACAGGATTAGGGCGTGCCGAGAAGAGATTTTTGATGGATGCGGGGGATGGGATTCGAACCCACGAACTCCTACGAGACTAGGCCCTCAACCTAGCGCCTTTGACCTGGCTGGGCAACCCCCGCAGGGGGTACAAGCACATCGGTTCTTGGAACCGTTCGTTAATAAATCTATGGTGGCGGTGGTTGCTGGCAGACCATAACCTTGATATGCCAGCCTCTCAATATCAGCGGATTGAGGCATTCATTTGACTGAGTTTGAGATACACGCTGGCAACATACAGATAAAGAACCCGATCGCGCTTGCGCCGATGGCTGGCATCGTGGACATTGATTTTGTGAGAGACGCCGCTATGAGTGCGGGTCTTGCCATAATCGGCGGATACAATCTGGACGCTGCAACGAATGATTCCGCAGCACGCATCAAAGAGCGTGGACGTGCCGAATTTGTGACACCGGAACCGATCAAACATCTGCGAAACGAGCTTGAACGCGTGAAAGAGATGGAGGATCCCCCAGCGATTGCAATCAACGTCCGCAGCACAGAGATTTCGCCGCTTCTGGAGGCAGCCATCCTCGCAAAGGAGCACAACGCAATTCTCGAGATCGATTGCCATTGCAGACAGCCCGAAATGACCGATATTGGTGTGGGCGAACCCATGCTTCACGATTTGGAGAACTTGCAATCGGTAATCTCGAAGCTTAAGAGAACCGGGGTCGTCCTCTCTGTAAAGACCAGATCCGGAGTCGTTGATGACGTGGAACTCGCAATCGCAATTGAGGATGCCGGGGCTGACATGATCCACATCGATGCCATGAAACCCGGAGCAGGCGTTGACCATCGCGCGATCAGGGTGACAAGGAATGTTACCGACCTCGTAATCATCGGCAACAACTCGGTTGTGGATTTCAGAAGCGCAAAAGACATGTTCGGGCATGGCGCAGACATGGTCTCGGTTGCGAGAGCTGCGCTGAACAATCCGGGGACAATCGATAACCTTGTTCGCGCTGTTGACACATTTCAGGAACAGACCGGCTGGTATAATGCGCCAAAGCACATCTGCAGCGGCGGAGACGATCGTGCGCTCACCTTCTGCTGTCTGCCTGTGAAGCCGTGCGCGATTCATCGTGTGCTCGATAAATACGGGATAACGCCGCAAGAGTTTGCGGATCTGAAGGTGGAACTCTCACGCGAGACGCCGCTTGTACTCGGTGGGCAGCAGACCTGCTTCGGAACGCTGATATGGTGCTGTAAGCTCACGAAGCCGTGTTTCATGCGCGACGCCGTGCTGGGTCAGATCGGTGTCACGGGAGTCGAGTACATGCGGCTGAAGAAGAAGCTTTCAGAAGATATTCTCAATAATTTAAAGGAACGTAAGGGCACATAACCAAATAGTTTACCGCAACGTGCGCCCCACAGTCCCAGCCAGCCCACAACCAACTGAAGTCGAACATGCTCAATATCGTAGGGTATGAACCACAAGAGTACACAGATTTCCACGAGAAAGTAGGACGGGGCAGGACATGAAATGCAAACATATCGCCAACATCTTGCATGTACTGCCATCTTCTTGTGTCAATCTCGTGAAATCTGTAATGGTCAATCTGACCATGAACACAAGAGTGAGCAATGCTCATACATGATCAACAACATGAGGATTTTTGTTCTTCGCGTCTTTGCGTTCTCATTCTCAGTTTAACGCAAAGTCGCAAAGAGTATTGTCAACCCATGTCTCAACGTTTTCCGTGTTGTTGCACATCCGACTGACCATTACACAATCTCGTGAAATCTGTGGTTTTATATGCAAATATTCCCGCAATATTGAGCACGTACCTGAAGTCAGTGGCATCCGCATCACTATTTAGCACTCCTTCAATAGCTCAATATTCCCATCCATTGACTCTGTCAACAATTTCTTCAGCTTCTCGTTTTTTGTATGCTTTATCTCTATTTCAGGTTTTCATTATACTGCAACAAGCACCAGCCCTTGCTGACCCCGCATATAGTTCTGCTCGCCGTCTTGCACCTACTCAGGCGTGAATGACCATCACCGGGATTGTGGATGTGTGGATGATCGTGGTTGCAACGCTACCAAGTAGGATCCGGTCCAGTCCGGTCTTCCCGAGCGTGCCAATCACAATCAGGTCAATATCGTTCTCCTGTGAATAACAAACGATTTCATGCGCGGGGTGTCCGTCCAGAACGCTGCACTCAACCGGCACACCGGACCCCTTGCCTATATCCTCGATTGTTTTCAGAGCCTCTTTGCCCTCGGTGCGCAACAGTTCGTACATATTCTCCCACGCAGCATCAACAGGCAGGGACGCGAACGCGCCAGAATCGAGTACGTACACGGCATAAACATCCGCGCCTGTGATGCGGGCAAGTTCCATGCCATATCTGATCGCCTTTTCGGTGTTGTCCGAACCGTCGGTCGCAATCAGGATCTTGTTGTACAGTTCACTCTCCATTAGATCATCTCGTTTGTTGAATTGGTGCTCTTTGAGATAAGAGTTGCGCTGGATTGTGGATGTACACCAGATATCTTATCCTGAACAGAGGGGTCTTTTTAATTTCTTCTGGCGGTTGAATAACATGATGCCAATCCTGCAAATACAAATACGATTGGATTGGTGAAATCCGTGAAATCAGTGTTAATCTGTGGCTAAAAGTTTTATTTGCCGCTGATTAACGTAGATTACGCAGATTGACGGTGTAAATTACTTTTTAGATCGATGGTGCCCCATTCTGGAAGTTGTGCGCACATAACACAATCCAATGTACCCAGAAAATAATAAAAAGTCTCCAATCGCGTCACTGCACAATAAAGGGCAGTCATGGGCGGTCATAAAATGATCCGGTTCTGTTGAATATTTTTAAATATATCTACAACATCAAATTACACGAATTGGATCATTCCGAAGATACGCTCGCAATCCATACTTTTGTGGCTCTCTGGTAATTCGCGTTGCAAGCGTCTCGTAGATGAATTGTGCTGGTGGGATATTAAGTGCTTAGGGATCACGAATGGCACGAATAAACGAATTTCACGAATGTTAAAATGTAATAGATTCGTGCCATTCGTCCAT
>DAOVGE010000061.1 GCA_030672605.1 Methanosarcinales archaeon | reverse complement strand
ATCGATGAGATCTTTGTGCTTGGCGGAAGGGTGTGGCGGATCGTCAGGGAATCCTTTGATCGGGTGTATGTAAAACCAGCAAAGGCGAGGGTAGCTGCTGCAAAGTTCAAAAGCCATGCATCGGAAGGTGCCTTTAGCTATCTGCTGCCAGCACACCTCGAGGAGTCCGAATCAAAGAAGTGGTACACGCCGGATTTAAGCGAGATTGCGCATGTTGAGGATGTCCTGGAGTGAGAGCTACCGGAAGGAATCGTTCCGGATGATCGCGAGGATGATTCAGTCTCTGGGGTTGCAACTATTCGACACTACCACACGTTTAGATAGTGTCGCAGCATACAAACGTGTGACATAAAATGATTGGGAGGTCGAACATATACTGAAAGTAACCCCACTCGCTTTCGACAGCTTCGGTGCCAGATCGATGGCGACCTTCGTCGAAACGGACGATCTCCGCATCTTGATTGATCCGGGCGTGGCGCTTGGTCCGAGCAGATACAGGCTGCCCCCACATCCGCTGGAAATTGAGAGGAACCTGGAACTATGGGAGCACATAAAGGATCATGCAGCCCACGCAGACGTTCTCGTGGTCTCGCACTATCATTACGATCATCACAACCCGGAAGAACCCATGCTGTATGGAGATAAAATTCTGTACATAAAACATCACGAAGAGAATATAAACAAGAGCCAGACCAAAAGGGCATCGTATTTCCTGAAAAAGTTGAAAGACATCCCGAAATCCATAAAAACTGCGGATGGAAACGAATTTGTGCATGGCAAGACCCTGATCCGGTTTTCAGATGCTGTGTGTCACGGAACGAACCAGAGACTCGGGTTTGTGGTACAGACATCAATTGAATGCGGCGGCGAGAAGTTCATCCATACAAGCGATGTCGAGGGTCCGGCGATGCCAGATCAGATACGATTCATAATCGAGGAGCAGCCGGATGTTGTCATACTGGACGGACCGATGACGTACATGCTCGGGTTCAGATACTCGAAGAAAAGCCTTGAATCGAGCATCGAAAACATGATACGGATCATAACCGAGACGCCAGCGCACACGATCATTCCTGATCATCATTTTATGCGTGATTTGAGGTACAGAGAGAGGATCGCACCGGTGTATGAGGCAGCAGACGATGCCGGGAAGAGGGTCATAACCGCTGCGGAGTATGCAGGGCGTGATATCGAGAATTTCGAAGCGAGGCGGAAGGAACTGTACGGAGCACGCTCGTGATATCCGCATGGTGCGGCGGCGACGTGACAGCCCCCCACAATCCCGGTCACCATCCCGGAGACCAAAACCAACAGCCACAAAGAGCAAAGCATTGAAGTATCAACCCCGCTCATAGAACAATATGCCAGCGATGGATTCGAGAATCTACACCATTGGAAGACCGCAGCCAAGGCAAAAGACCCGCATTCGAATCAGTGGCATCGAAGTGCAACACCTCATAATCGCATGGATTGCGATATCGTTTGCGTTTGCGTTCGTGCTATCAGATAGTGCACGAGCCCACCCATTCAGCGGAACCGCGATCCATTTTTACCTCGTATCTCTCTTTACGGTCGGGATCGGATTCATATTGCACGAACTTGCGCACAAGGTCGTTGCGCAGCGGTACGGTCTGTGGGCAGAGTTTCGGATGAGCCCCCAGTTTCTAATGCTCGCAGTCGGGATGGCGTATCTGATAGGATTTTTATTTGCAGCGCCCGGTGCCGTGTACATATCCGGATCCTACATCACCAGTGAGCAGAACGGACGCATTGCTGCTGCCGGTCCGCTCATGAACGTCCTGCTGGCGGTTATTTTTCTATTCATCTCCATGCAACGTAGTTTTGTCGAAGGATTTGGGGCATACGGGGAGCTTGCCATAGTTCTTGGCATGCGGATCAACCTCTGGCTTGCTGGATTCAATATGCTGCCATTCAGCGTTCTCGACGGCAAAAAAGTGTTCACATGGAGCAAACCCGCGTTCGCCGGGATATTTCTCCTGATTATTTCGATGTGGTATATTGGGGGATCCCTGCTCTTTTCTGGCTGAGCCGCGACCATGAAGCAGAGTCACAAACGTACATGCGCGGGTAACGTGTGGTAGGAACCACAAGATCACACAGTCTGCGAAGCAGCGGCGCAGCCATCTCCACAGGATTTCTGTGTTAATCTTGTGCAATCTCGTGGTTTTATATGCGGATGTCTACTCAATATGGAGTAAGTACTCACAGACCACGCAGGCTCGCGGCATGTCTGACCCGCTGATCCACGAGCGCTGCGGTCCCGATGTCGGATCTCGCATGCAAATCTCCGTGTATTCCGGATAGTCCCGCTGATGCGATCTTTTCAGCCTCTGCAATCGTAGGTGCGATCCCCACGACCGCAATTGCACGCGATCCGGTGGTGTATACCTGCCCGTCCTTCTCGTAAACACTCGAGTAGAAGATGAGAGCATCTCCGGTGCCTGCGTCATCAATCTCAACAACCGAGTCCTTTGTAGGGCTCTCAGGGTATCCTGCCGGCACTGCGTACTTGCAGACGGTTGCGAGGCGTTCGAATTCGACATCGAGATTTGAGAGCGACTCGTCTGCGATTGCGGAGAGGATGTTCACAAAATCAGTTTTGAGCAGCGGAATCACGTTCATTGCCTCAGGGTCTCCAAATCGTGCGTTGAACTCGATTACCTTGATCCCAGTTGCCGTTAGCATGAACTGACCATAGAGAATGCCTTTGTAGGCTCCCACGTCCTTCTTGATGCTTCTCACGGTATCCTGCATGATTCTCTTCGCAGCCTCGTAGTCCTCCTCACGCATGAACGGAAGCAGATCCCCTGCATCCGAGTAGGAGCCCATACCCCCGGTGTTCGGTCCCTTATCGCCGTCGTAAGCGCGTTTGTGGTCCTGCACAGCGGGTGCGAACGCAAGCGTCTCGCCATCACTGAATGCCTGCACAGTAAACTCCTCTCCTTTGAGATTCTCCTCGATAACAACGGATCCGGTATCCAGAAGCTCGGATACGTACTCCTTTGCGCCTTCAAGATCGAAATGGTCGCCCATCACCTTGACACCCTTCCCTCCGGTGAGACCGGTCGGTTTTATGGCGACATCACCGAGTTCGTCGATCGCCGCGTGCGCACTCGCAGTCTCACCACAATCGAAGACCTCGAATGCCGGGCACCCCTCGATATTGTGTCTTCGCATGAATGTGCGAGCCCACGCTTTGTCCAGTTCGATCTGTGCCGGAGCACATCTCGGTCCGAGGCACGGAATCCCTTTTTCCTCGAGTTTATCAGCGAGGCTGCGCCCGAGCGGCGCCTCCGGACCGATCACCGCGAAATCGATCTTTATCGATCCTGCGTACGGGAGTACCGACTCCACATCTTCGTTTGCGATCAGGAAATCCTTGCACAATCTCGCAATTCCCGGGTTCTTTCTGCTCATCACCGCGTACAGTTCAGGGTTACGCGTGCTGCGTGCGACCGCCTCTGCAATCACGTGCTCTCTGCCGCCACCGCCTACGAGTAGTATCTTCATGATTGGGACTGTCGCAAAAGAGTGTTATAAGAGTTTTGCTGGATAGTGTGGGGGCGGTCAGTTGGAGCATGCTCAATATCGTAGCAGGAACCACAAGATTGCACAGATTTTCACAAGATTTCCAGGTTAATCTTGTGTGGCACTGTCTGGAAATCCAGTGATTTCTATAATGGTCAGTTGGATGTACAACAACGCCAAAGACGTGAAGACCGCAATTGACAACACTCTTCGCGTCTCTGCGCCTTTCTCGTTAAATTGAAAAACAATAACGCAAAGACGCAATGACGCAAAGAACAAAAGTCTCCAGGTGTATCTCACTGAACTTTTCGATTGTGCCATCTCGTGGTGTATGTGCGGATATCCACATACTAATGAGTAAGTACAGAAACCGGAAGTTTTAGCAAAATTGCGGATTGCAACTACACGTACTTCGCCGTTTCCCGATCAAGAAGCTGCATCGCCAGGTTTACCTGTTCAGAGCTGCGATCGAGCGAAACCCGATCCGCGTCCAGTTTATCCTCGAAGATTGCAATCACTCGCGTCACATCATCCGGTGCAGGACCGCCTCCTGCGTGAGTGCGGATCGATGCCATTGGATCGAGCGCACTTGATATCACAGTCCCATCCAGACCGAGATCGCTGAGCCGAATGTTCGCAATCGAGACTGCGATCTCATCGATTGTTTCGAGCGATGGGAGTACATTCATTCGTACGAGTCTTCCAACGATCTGATGCGCCGTCCGAAACGAGATTCCGCACGATCGCACCAGTGTATCCGCAAGTTCGGTTGCCATGGCAAACCCCGCGGTCGCTTGCCGTGCGAGATTCTCTTTGTTAACCGTGATCGTGTCGATCATGCCCGCAGTCATACGGACGCTTGCGAGCGTATCCTGTGCGGCACTCTGGAGGTGTGGGGTTGCGTCCTGTAGGTCACGGTTGTAACTCATGGGAAGCGCCTTTGCAATCGTGAGTATGCCGGTAGCAGCAGCGATCACACTGCCGGTTTTCCCACGTATTAGCTCCGCAACATCCGGATTCTTCTTCTGCGGCATAATCGAGGACGTGGACGCATATCTGTCATCGATTGTGATGTAATCAAATTCGGAAGTGGACCAGAGGATGAGTTCGGCTGCGATTCTGCTCAGATCGATCATGAGATTGGCAAACGCAGCCACCGACTCGATCATGAAGTCTCGTGCGCTGACCGCATCCATTGAGTTCTCAATTGTGCCGTCGAATCCGAGAAGCTCGCATGTCCGCATCCGGTTTACCGGAAAACCCGTTCCCGCAAATGCAGCCGCACCCAGCGGACTCTGGTTCACGCGTGTGTACGCACCGCCCAGCCGATCAAAGTCCCGCGCCAGCGCGCCCGCATGCGCAAGCAGATGATGTGCAAGCGTCGTGGGCTGGGCATGCTGGGTGTGCGTGAATCCGGGAATCAGCGTCTCAATATGCTCTTTCGCATGCGTTATCAGGACTTTCCTGAGACCGATCAATTCACGCATCATCTTCAAGAGCTCATCGCGCAGCCGCATGCGGATGCATGTTGCGACCTCGTCGTTGCGGCTGCGTCCGGTGTGCATGCGCCCGCCAGTGTCCTCGCCGACCATTTCAATGAGTTTTGACTCGATTGCGGCGTGGATATCCTCTTCTGGCGGAAGCGCTGAGATGCCCTCCTTTTGGATCACACTAATCGCAGAAAGTATGAGAGATGAGGTTTCAGCCGTGATTATGTCTTCTTCTGTCAGCATCACGACGTGCGCACGGTCAACATTGATGTCTGCGTCAAATATCCATTTATCGGAATCAATAGAAGATGTGAATCGCAGAACATCTGCGGGTTGCGCAGAAAGACGTGCTTTACGCATAAATGCGCCGGTCGGGATTCGAACCCGAGTTCGAGCGTTGGCAACGCCCGGTGATAACCACTACACTACCGGCGCGCGTGGTTGTTGTGAGAAGGACATGCCGTGACCCGGATTTGAACCGGGGACAACTGCGTCTTCAGCGCAGCGCTCTCCCGGGCTGAGCTATCACGGCGTAAATAACAATTCAGACACATATCATTTAAAACCATCGGAAAGTGCTGGCAGAATGGTCGGAATGATGGGCCCGCTGCGATTCGAACGCAGGACCTCACGGTTATCAGCCGTGCGCTCCACCTGGCTAAGCTACGGGCCCGACAGATAACATGGTGAACCGTATTCTACTTTAATATATCGGGTGCCGGGGCTGGCATCTTCGCGGCGGGGTGGGGTGGGTGGAAGGACCGCCAAGATGTTGCATGGATGCGAACCAATGGGCGGAGCTCAAATAAAGCAGAAAGTGTAATGGACAATCTGACCGTGAACACAAGAGCGACTGATGCTCATAAACATGATCACCAACCGAGAGATTTTTGTTCTTTGCGCCACCCGCGTCCTCGCGTCTTTGCGTTCTCTTTCCAACATAACGAGAATAGGCGAGAGAGACGCGAAAGGTAGAGGAGATGCCCGGTTGCAAAAAGTGTTATCACGATGTTCGCTGTTGTCAGGTATGTAAGATCTTTCTGCGCCATAAACCAGAATACGTCCGAATTATCTATCAGCAGGACAAGGGCTCAGTTCCCTGATCAATGCACCCAACAGTTCTGCCTACCCGGCACATAATCCCAAAGTCTCTCCTTTGTCAAAAACCAGAAAATGGAGCGATGGTCAGCAGTTTCCCTTTTAGAAAAGATTAAATAACAGCAATAATCAGTATCGATATGGTGATCGTATGGAAGAACAGATAGCAGCCTTAAACATGCCGCTAGCGATGATCCGGGGGATCGAGATTCTGGTGGAATCCGGAGAATATCCCTCGGGAAGCGACGTATTGACAGCCGCTTTTCGCGTGTTTTTGGAAAACAAGCCTGAAAAGAAGACACTCATCGGCACAGAACTGTACCGGCATGGGCAGGT
>DAOVGE010000165.1 GCA_030672605.1 Methanosarcinales archaeon | reverse complement strand
CAACACGAAAGACGTGACGACAGATATCACCCTTCGCGTCTCTCTCGCCTTTGCGCCTTTGCGCCTTCGCGTTAAATTGAGAACGCAAAGACGCGAGGACGCAAAGACGCAAAGAACGAAAATCGCGGTTTATACCGGTGTTGAGTATAGACTTATGACATTGGTTAGTTTTATATGTTATATCTTACTTCGTAATACTTTCTCGTGAAAATCTGTGTAATCTTGTGGTTAGCTGAACACATACCAAAAAACAGATACGGTTAGTATATTCACGCCGCAGCCATCCAGAGCGCACCAGCCACCGCGCCTCCGAGGATGGTCGATACCACGTTCACGCCATTGTTCGAGAGTATGCCGCGCTGCTGCATGGTTGCGCCGAGCAGGCTGTCGATGTTCGTGCCGACGAACCCGCTGATCGTAACAATCAATATTCCGAGCAGCCAGTTCGAGCCGGTCGTAATCTCGATCACTCCGAAGAGAAGAGCCAGAAGAGCGATCGCAAACGAGCCCGCAGTCGCAGCAATCTCGCCGAGCGATGAGACGCCCCCATCGGTTCCTGGTTCAACCTTCTTGAGCGTGGTGATCATGCGTGGGCTCCCCTTGTACGTTGTTCCGATCTCGCTTGCGAGCGTGTCCCCGGTCGCGGTTGCAACCGAGCCCATGTAGGTGTACAGGATAATATTTGCTGACTGCGGAAACATCGGGTAGGCGACGCTTGCAGCGATTGCGACGATGCTGTTACTGAACACGTTTTTATAGCCCCTTGCACCCCCCTTCCCCTGTGCAATCCCCAACGACTGCTTATATTTGTATTTGTACTTTGTGAATCCGCCCCCGAGCAGATAGAACGTCAGTAGAAGCAAGAACCACCAGATGTTTGTGAAGACGATTATCAGAACTCCGACGAGAGTTGCGCTGATCAGCCCGGATACGTCCGCAATTCCCGCCGCATAAGCAAGGTAGCCGAGTACGAGCGCAAAGGTGAGTGCAAGTGCCATATACAGATACGGAACCGAATACCCGA
Source organism: Methanosarcinales archaeon (assembly GCA_030672605.1). Classification (GTDB taxonomy): domain Archaea; phylum Halobacteriota; class Methanosarcinia; order Methanosarcinales; family Methanogasteraceae; genus Methanogaster_C. Next base: position 10,057 of record DAOVGE010000165.1, on the reverse strand, counting down.
AACTCAGGAATAGCCACATCACCATGGCAGAGCCGATCGGAACCGTGATGTTGTCATGGATTCTCGTCGAGATGCACTCGAGAAGAGCGCCTGTGAGGGCTCCTATGACCGAGATAAAGAATAGCAACTGGAACGATACCGGTTCTGTCCAGTGCGTAATCCAGCACCCGACAATAAATGAGGAGAGCGTGCCCACGAAGAAGAGCGTCAGACTCACTTTGACGGACTCGGTCTTGACCCGTGCCCCGGATGCGTCGGAGTAGACGCGGGCAGGGTACTCGATCGTGTCGAGCGCCATGTACTTCGCCTGATTGCTCACACGCAGAATGGTTGCAAAGCCGTCTCCGAATGTTGTGATCGCTATTGCACCCCCGATTATGAAGATCGGGAGGCTGTAAGGCGTAAAAGTGAGCAGCCATGCTGCAAGGAGCAGAATCAACATACTTCCGCTGAGGCAGATCGCACCGACAGGTCTTCTCGCGGCTCTACCTGAGCGGTAGGTCATGATCTTGAAGAGCTTACTTGACCTTGGTAGCAACAAAATGAAAAGGAATAACATCAGCGATAGCAATACGAGAGATCCCACGGACAGAAACGGAAATGCCAGCACGATCATCCCGATCGCAACATGGATCGCCTGCCGTTTGTACTCATGCTTAATTTCGATATGCATTGCACTGATCCATCGCACGTACTTCTTCAATAAGTTTGCCCAGCCGCAAGTTTATCAGTTATAAGCGTGTATCAATTTATCATGGATTGTTCGGTGCGGTTTCTTGGCGGATGTGAGGAGGTTGGCAGGTCCGCGGTTCTGGTCAACGATTCCGTCCTGCTTGATTATGGGATGAAACCAGGCGAATCGCAGGATCGTTCGCCGGAATATCCATTGAACGGAATTAATCCTGACACGGTCATAATCTCACACGGGCATCTCGATCACTGCGGAGTGGTGCCGAACATCATGGATCTCCAGCCGCAGGTCTACTCCACACCGATCACCAAGCATCTCACATCGTTTCTTGCAAAGGACACGCTTGCAATCGCAAGACGCTCCGGACATATTCCGCCGTTCTATTCGCAGGACATCCAGGAATTCATGCGATGCGCCCAGACTGTCGATTACCGGGATACGTTTGAGTGCGGCGGAGGCAGATACACCGCTCAACTGTATGACGCAGGGCACATCCCTGGTTCCGCATCGGTTCTTCTGGAGTCGGAGAACGGCGTGCGAATCCTCTACACCGGGGATCTGAACCTCCTTGATACGCGCCTCTTGAACCAGTCAGAGCAGCAGCCGAAGGCAGATGTCCTGATCATTGAGAGCACGTACTATGGCACCGATCATACGCCGAGAAAGGAACTGGAGCATGCGTTCGTTGATTCGATCCGTGAGACGATCGATCGCGGTGGCAACGCGATCATCCCGTGTTTTGCAATCGGAAGAACCCAGGAAGTTCTGATGATTTTGCATAAATACGGACTGCACCCGTACGTCGATGGGATGGGGGTCGATGTGCTCCGCAAATTCGTGCAGTATCCCGAGTATCTGCGTGATTCGGACGCGCTCCAGCGGGCATTCGATAACGCCACCGTGGTGAGACCGAAGGCGCGGGCGCGCATACTGCGGAATTCGGTCATCGTCACCACCGCCGGGATGCTGAACGGGGGGCCTGCGCTCTACTACTTGAGCAAGATCCACGCTGATCGGCGTAGCAAGATCCTGCTGACAGGATATCAGGTCGAGGGCACAAACGGCTACAATGCGCTCAAACACAGACGCCTGACCGAGGGGAAGCGGGTTTTGCGTCTGGACATGGCTGTGGAGCAGTACGACTTCTCTGCGCACAGCGGAGACCATGAACTGAAGAAGACCGTGCGCAGATTCTGCGATCTCGGCGGCGAGGTCGTCTTTACCGTGCATGGCGATCAGACCGCAGGGTTTGCAGAGTGGATCAGAGAGCATAAAATCGATGCAACAGCGCCAGCGAATGGCGATGAATTCACAATCGGATGAGATACGACGAGAGGGGGATTTGAACCCCCGAGGTGCGAGGCACCACTGGATATTTGCACACAATGGATGGTCGTGCGTCAATGGTTGTTAGCAATCCAGCGCCATACCGGGCTTGGCTATCTCGTCAGTCCATAGTAAGAGTTGCGGATATAGGTATTAATCTTTTCTGAAAGATTGGTCGCAACGGTTTCCCGACCGTTATCTTTTTGAATGAGCAATCCCCCCTATTACGAGACATGCGACTGATCATGAAATTCGGTGGCGCCTCGATTGCGGATGGCAAGAAGATAAAATGGGTCGCTGAACTGGTGAACCGCTATCGAGAGCATGAGATAATCGTTGTGACCTCCGCGCTCAAGGATGTCACGGATTCGCTTTTGTATCGGGCAGACGTGGTCGCGGATTCCGGGAAGATCGAGTCAGTTCATGAATTAATTGAGTATCTGCGCAATCTGCACCGCACAGCAGCGAAAATCGCGATTTCTGACGAGATGGTCCTTGGTTCGGTTCTGAACGAACTGGATAATCAACTTCACGGACTCGAACTGGCTCTGGCAGGGATATGCCACCTGGGAGAGCTTACAACTCGTTCACGCGATTATATCTCTTCGTATGGGGAATTACTCGCAGCACCGATACTATCCGGCGCGATGCGCTCGATTGGTATGCCCTCGGTGCAGTTCACGGGAGCAGAAGCCGGGATCATAACGAACAGCAAGTACGGGGAAGCAAAACCGCTCGAAGACGTGCATGATCGCATACGCCAGAAACTGCTTCCGTTGATTGGCAGATGCGTGCCAGTCGTCACAGGTTTCGTCGGAGAGGATGAGTCGGGGATCGTAACAACGCTCGGGCGCGGCGGATCCGACTTCTCGGCATCGCTGATCGGCGCTGCAGTCCATGCGGATGAGATCTGGTTCTGGAAGGAGGTCTCCGGAATCATGACCGCTGACCCGAAGATTGTACCGGATGCGCGCAACATCCCGATAATCTCGTATGCAGAGGTTATGGAACTCTCATACTTTGGTGCGAAGGTGCTGCACCCGCGTGCGATCGAACCTGCGATCAGAGACAACATCCCTGTGCGGGTCTTAAACACCTTCGACCCAGATTTTGCCGGCACGCTTGTTGTGGGTGGTCAGGAGCAAGGAAAAGAGGTCGTGAAATCGGTCACCGTGATTGAGAACACTGCGCTGATCAACGTATCCGGCGCAGGCATGGTCGGAACCATAGGGGTTGCCGCACGCGTATTTGGGGTGCTCGCCAAAGCTGGCGTGAACATCACCATGATCAGCCAGGGGTCATCCGAGGCGAACATCTCAATCGTTGTGGAGGAATCACACCTCAACAGCGCTGTTGATGCCATCAAATCCGAGTTCAAAAACGGGATGATACGCGAGTTGACACGGGACTCTGACGTCAGTTCCATCGCAGTGGTCGGATGCGGCATGGCAGGCACACCAGGCGTTGCCGCGCGTGTCTTCACAGCGATGGGGGATGCCAACGTCAACGTGATCATGATCAGCCAAGGGTCATCCGAGCACAATATCTCGTTTGTGGTGCGAAGAGCGGATGCAGAAGGTGCTGTGCGTGCGCTGCACAGCGAGTTTGGGCTGGGTGACTGAGGGATGAGAAGAGATTTTTGACACTTTTTATAGTATATGAAATATACTTGTTGTTGTGCGAACGTTGTCAATTTTAGGGGCAGCAAGGATCGTGATATTTCGGGGCTTTCACATCACTCATGGAAACGGTTTATGTGGGGGGAGTTCTACAGTGCACTGCATGGTGCGAAGAGAACTCCGCCATGTTCGACACACGGTTTCACTTCTTGACCATACGGTCTTCTCGCCGAAGTATCGCGGGGGACGATTCTGGCCGGGGAGACGATCGCGCTCACTGCTGAGGAAAACGCGGTGTACATGCCCTGGACTTAAGTCCGGGGTTTAGTGACTTTGAGAGGCTGGCGTGGTGGTATGCCCGAGGTCGGGACGGGTCGCGCGGACGATGTAGTTGGGACGTGAACCCGACGAAGTAGGTAATCTCGCCAAACTGAAAAATAGGATCGATCATGTTTGGGTATCATAGTAACACTGGCTATAACCGCACGAAATGGCGCGATTCACATGGTAAACACATAATATCGTTGTTGGCTGACCACGGCGGACTTGTATAAGTACGTGATAAGATATACGCAAATCGATATGTATGGACTTTGACTCAAGTGTGGAGTATGATGAATGAAAATATGGCATCCGAAACACGTATAAGGAAGGTAGATATATAGTAACAAAGGAGAAACATAGATGGACAAACCAAAAGTAACATTGGAACTTGACGAACTCATAAAAAGCGCGCAGAAGCAGCCAGGTGTCGCTGACTTGATCTTCGTTTATGGTCAATACGATGAAATGATGCAGAAAAGTCGGGAGTATTTAGAAGGAGTAAGACCAAAAGTCATTATCTCGGCTAGTTCTAATTCATCGTAAGATGGAGGCTCTTTTATGCCCACATGGGGAGAGATTCTCACCGAATTGAAACATACGGATGAACAAGGAGTGAAACCACCGTTTGATGCAGTTCGACGAAAATACATGGCTGTTACCTCCAAAAAGACCGGGCGCAATACCATACTTTACGCAACAAAGTGGACTCAAGCAGGTGATATTGATCCGGAAAGTATTAGTATTACAGATGAAGACGTTCAAGGATTGATGGAGGTCATTCACGGCTTAAAAGGTCCAAATCTCGATTTGATTGTTCATAGTCCGGGAGGTTCTCCAGAAGCTACTGAAGCGATTGTTTCGTATCTCCGAACAAAGTTCAGCGACATCCGCGTGATTATCCCACAATCGGCAATGTCAGCAGCAACAATGCTTGCCTGCGCGTCAAACAGGATTGTTATGGGAAAACATTCGTTTATAAGCCCGATAGACCCACAATTGATACTTCATACTCAAGTAGGAGTCCAAGCAGTCCCAGCACAAGCCATATTGGATCAATTTGAATTGGCAAAGTCTGAATGCGAAGATCCGAAGAAACTGGGTTCATGGATTCCGATTCTGAGCCAATATGGTCCCGCGCTATTAATTCAATGTAAAAATGCATCGGAATTATCTAAACAACTGGTCTCGGAATGGCTTGAATCGTATATGTTTGCGGATAGAGAAGATGCCGAAGACATTTCCAAGGAAATTGCAGCCAAACTTGCAGATCATCAAGAGTTTAAAAGCCATGGACGCCATATAAATCGTGACAAAGCGAAAGAGATGGGTTTAGTCATCGAGGATCTCGAAGATGACCAGGAATTTCAGGACCTTGTCCTAGCGGTATTCCATGCAACCACTCATACTTTTAACGGAACAAATGCGGTAAAGATCATCGAAAACCATATGGGGACGGCGTTTGTCAAACAACAACAAAAAATTGTAATTCACCAAAGCCCACCTCCACCAGAACCACATGTTGAACCCCAAGAATGATGCTTTATCCTGTGGCAAAGGTGGATTTGCTGTTTTAAAAACGAAATGGGATGGTTGGAGCTTCTATTGATGGTAGTCAGGAAGATAGGATCGGTGTACTATATCTTATATTCCGCACGTGTTTTTTGTAAGAATATCTATTTTTGCAAATGGTGAATAGTGGCTAATGACTCTGATTTTTGGTTTTTGAAGATAATTGCTTTATTATAATATATATTTTTACATAAACATATAAAAGCATCCTCTGTTGAAATTGGATAGGTTGTGCCACTACAGTATAAAAATGACATTTTTCAGATATTCAAAACCGTTATCAGAAGAAATCATACAAATGGATAGAGACCTGCGGAATGTGAGCTATACATAACTCACATACACCCACCCCACCTCCGCCCACATTCATCCCACCGTCCGACCTCCCGCCCTGCGGATGCCCCGCATTTTAATGCAGAGTCTGTGACGTAACCTGATCAGATAGAAGGTTAAAACGTATCCCCTCTAAATTGATTGGTAAACGGGGTATTATCTAAAAATCGACGACTTGCTGTTACAAATTTGTACAAATACTGTCCCAAATCCTGTGATAAGTGTTAATTTAAATCTTAAAAGTATAAGAAAGTGCTACTAATCCGATGACAGACAATCTTTAGGAATTAAAGCATGTCCTGACACGAGATTTAGGCAAATTGAAGCCCGCATACGTTTTACCCTCTGATTTGGAGGGGATACGTTAAAACCTTGGCTATTCTCCTTTTTATTTTTTCAATCTTTTTTTATTTGTTCATTTATTCCGGTTAGATGGGATCAAAAAGAATTGCAAGCAAATTTTTATGCGATTAGATTTGTGACATTTGTTTATTCGTGATTTTAACACGAATCTCACGAATGCTGAAGTTACGAATGGGTACTGCAATTTTTCGCGTCCCGGAAAATAATAAAGAGTGTCAGATTTTTCGTCTATCTACTCTCCGAGTTCTCTTGACCGCCGGGTCGCGGCAATAACAGCAGCCATCATCGCAGCACGCATTCCATTCTCCTCGAGCGCACGGATCCCCTGAATGGTGGTTCCCGCAGGCGATGTGACCATGTCCTTGAGCGCGCCCGGATGCTCTCCGGTCTCGAGAACCATGGCGGCTGCACCGAGCACGGTCTGCGCGGCAAGTTCGAGCGCAATATCCCTCGGGAGCCCCTCGTGCACCCCGCCATCCGCGAGCGCCTCTATTGCCAGGAACACAAACGCAGGACCGCTTCCGCTCAAGCCAGTGACAGCGTCCATCATCTGCTCCGGCACGACAACCGTCCGTCCTACCGATCCGAAGATCGTGCGCGCTGTCTCGATATCCGATTCTGTCGCATGAGTGCCTGCGCAGATCGCAGATATTGCCTGTCCGACCGTGCATGCGATATTCGGCATCACCCGGATCAGATGCGAACCATCAGGCAAGTTCTCTTCGATTGTTTTGATGGGGGTTCCTGCCGCAACCGAGATTATCAGATGCTCGCCCTTGATCTGCGATTTTACAGATTCCAGCACAACGCTCACGATCTGCGGCTTCACAGCGAGAATGATCGTATCCGCGTCATTCACGGTATCGGCGTTATCCGTGGATGTCGTAACCCCGAGTTCGGAACGCAGCGCATCCAGTCTCCCTGTGTCCAGATCGCTTGTGAATATCCGATCGCTCCCGGTGAGATTCGCAGCAAGAACGCCTCTGATCAGTGCTTCTCCGATTTTGCCAGTTCCAATAAGACCTATCTTCATATTTGTGCCTCTCCAATCTTGTCGTATGTGTTTAGCCGAGGTGAAAAAACCACGAGAGTACACAAGATTAACACAGAGATCTCGTGGAAATCTGTGTAATCTTGTGGTTAGCTAAACATATACATCTTTCCGAATGATTCGTACGTACTTGCACACCGAATATTCTGGTGATATTTCTTCACTTTCTAAAACAAATCCGCAGTTTCCACATCCACATTCTGTCATTTTATGCCGGAGGGAGTTTACGAGTTCAGATACCGCTCCACCGACGTCACTGCCAGCGCACCATCACCGACCGCCGTTGCAACCTGCCTGAGCGCCGTTGTCCTGCAATCGCCTGCTGCGAAGACGCCAGCTACTGAGGTTGCGAGGTTCATGTCAGTTATGATAAACCCGGAATCGTCCTTCTCAACGTCCGTAAATTCGGTGTTCGGCAGAAGTCCGACATACATGAAGACGCCGCTCACCGCAAGCTCGGCACGCTCATCGGTCACGACATTTCTGAGCGTCACTCCTTCAACGGTATTAGACCCGGTGATCTCCTCCACAACCGAGTCCCAGATGACCTCTATCTTCGGATTCTCGAGTGCTCGTTCCTGCAAGATCTTTGTTGCACGGAGTTCTGACCGCCTGTGCACAATGTAAACCTTGTTTACGATCTTTGCCAGATACAGAGCCTCTGTTATCGCAGAATTTCCGCCTCCCACGACCAGCACATCCTTGCCTCTGAAAAAGAACCCATCACATGTCGCACAGAAGGATACACCCTTTCCGATGAACTCCTCCTCGCCAGTTACACCGAGACGTCTGGACCTGGCGCCAGATGCGATGATGACTGTTTTTGTTTTATAGTCGTGATCGTGAGTTTTTACCAGTTTATACCCATCTTCACACCTTATTTCGGTTACTTCGCAATCTACGATCGTGAGATCGAATGCTCTCGCCTGTTCTTCGAATTTCTGCATCAATTCAAACCCGCCGATGCTTCGAAACCCCGGATAGTTCTCAACATCATCGGAAAGAACAATCTGTCCACCCACACCAAGTTTTTCCAATAACGCAACCTTGAGACGTGCCCTCTGTGCATATATCCCTGCTGTGATGCCTGCGGGCCCCCCTCCAACGATGATTAGATCGTAGACCTCCATGCTCCAAGCAGGGAGCACATCTTACTTAAGGATTATGTTTGGCTGGCTTTTCGCCCCCGTATCGATATCGCGTAATGGTGCCTCACGTGAAGGACAGACAATCAGCAAATCAGCATGTGGATACACTTATTTATCCTGCGTCCCCCAACCATAGCCAAGGAGGTTGCGAGAATGGACTCATCAGAAAGCAATGAACACTCTGCTACCCAAACCCGACATCGCTTGCAGAAGTCGTTGCGCACAAGTCTGGTTTCCGCGGGTATCGCGGCGTTTCTACTGATTTTTCTCATCGGCGGAGGAGGCGGCACAACAGAAGCCCTGATCACCGGACTCTTCTTCGCCATCGTTGGCGGCGCGTTCACTTTCCGGATTTTGCGCACCGGTAAGATCAACACGCCGCGTTTAATCCTCTTTGTCGGAATGATGCTCACATTCACAGCCGCATATTCCATCCAGCACGAGATTACCAGGGGGAGCATTCTCCTGACCGATGAAATAATAGCAGGCGGGAATGTGGCGATCTGCCCCATCACCATTCCTTTCGTTATTCCGGCTCTCGTCATCAGGGGGGAGATGATCTTTCCTGCCAGCGTGCAGACGCTTATCTGGATCAGTCTATTCTGGCTTGGTTTCGCGCTGCTCTTCGGACGGGGCTGGTGCAGCTGGCTCTGCTTCTTTGGCGGGGTTGATCAGGCGTGTGCAACTGCGGCTAAGAGACCGCGGCTCGAAATGAAAGGCTTGAGCCGGACATGGAGGCTCTTTCCTTACGCCTTTCTGCTCTTCTTGATCCTGGTTGCTGTGAGCACTCTTCGCCCCCTTTACTGTGAATGGCTCTGCCCGCTTCGTATCGCTTATGATCCGCCCGCGGTGAACACGACGCTGGAATGGTTGATGGCAGTGATCTTCATCGGCGGTGGCATGGTGTTCCTCATTGGCGGACCATTATTAACGAAGAAGAGGCTCTACTGCAGTCTGATCTGCCCGCTTCTTCCAGTAAACACAATCATCGGCAACTTAAGCCCGTTTCGTGTGAAGGTGGATCCAAACAGATGCAACGACTGCGGGAAATGCGAGAAGGTGTGTGAGACATTTTCCATGACCGCCGAATCCCGTAAGCAGGGCAAGACAATGACCGAATGCACCAGATGCGGCAGATGCATGGATATCTGCCCACAGGGCGCCATCGACTACCGCCTCATCGGGACAAGCGTTGGCGTTCGCCCGATCTTTGTCATTCTGGCGGTAGTCTTCAACCTGCTGATCATGAGCGGGTTTGTGATGGCTCTCGTGCATTTTCTACTGACAGGAGAGATCAGGTCTGTGACCGGAGGTGGATAAATGGAACCGGACAGGGAGAAAATCAAAACGGTGCTGGCTTATGCCTACATGGCACTAATCATCCTCATCACCTTTGCGCTCCTCATGCGGGGGTCGTGAAAGCAGGATATCGAACATGCTCAATACTACATGGTGTGAACCACAAGATTGCACAGTCTGCGAAACAGCGGCACAGCCATCTCCACGAGATTTCTGTGTTAATATCGTGTAATCTCGTGGTTATATGCGCACATCCACACAATATTGAGTAAGTACGGAATATCGACAGTATCGATGATGGAAGTTCTGCTACAGGGAATCATGCTGGGCGCAT
>DAOVGE010000041.1 GCA_030672605.1 Methanosarcinales archaeon | reverse complement strand
GGGCACCCATTCTGCTAAATGGGGCATCGATGCAGAAGAGCTATCCTGGATAAAACATGGAGAATAAAACCACAGAGGAACACAGAGGGTCACAGAGAAATGTAATCTGTTTTAAGATGGGATTTATGAGTAATGACTGGTAAGAAAACTCTGTGTTCCTCTGTGCCCTCTGTGGTTAATTATCTATAAAGAATAATAAATGATTTCATCACCATGATTCCTCCCGGTTGGGTCACCTTGGTTTCAGACTACCCACACGGAATAGCGAAGAGCCGTCCAGTTCAACATTCTTCACAAACCATGGGGAATGCACCCTTATAGTGATGTGCATAAGCTCTTTGTCATCCATACCATTGAATAAAATGTTCGTGACTCTCCGATCAAGTGATCCGGGCTTATGGATAGGTATATGCCTGAAATCAGTTTGTATTTAACCCCTGCACCCATAACGGCGTGCCATATACGTTGCCAACGCATTCTATCCGGTCACTGTTTTTTGCTGCCTCGTTAACAATATCGCGAATATGCGCTCGAGCGCACACGTTAAATCAGATCGCCGCATGCATGATATGCATGCAGTGGCTGAAGAGGATGATTGTTATCGGTGCCGCCATGAGCATACTCTCAATCGTCGCCGTTCTTTTATACACCGCAACCGATGAGACGCTTCCGAGCCTTCTTGCGGTGCAGCCGATCTACCTGCTTGCTGCAATTCTCCTGCACGCAATCTCGTACGGCATCTGGGGGTTCCGGATATCGGTTCTCTGTCGGAGTCTCGGCGAGCGCGTGAGTGTAGTCAAATCCACAGAGATTGCGACATCGAGCCTGCTCATGATGGCGGTTACGCCGTCGAGCGCGGGCGGAGAGCCGGTTATGGTGTATATGCTGGCAAAGGAAGGTATAACTCCGGGAAAAGCGTCCGCAATCGTTGTTGCGGGGCGGTTATTCGATGCCTTGCTGCTACTTCTCGCGCTGCCGCTTGCACTGATCACATTGAAGCGAACGTCGCTTGAGCTTGATATCCTGCTCATTTCTGCCGCGCTGACTGGGATACTTGTGATCGCGGCAATTTTGCTTGCCATATCCAATCACTTGTGGTTCATCTCGGCTGTTACCGCTTTTGCTCAGCGGATCGCCAGTCTCCTCGGACTCGGGCAGATGTCGGATGCAGTCATTGAAAAAATCGAAGCTGAGGTGCTCGAGTTCAGAAACAGCTTCACCAGAGGTATCAGAGACTCCCAACGCATAAGATCGGATATGCTGCTCGTATCAGGCGCTACACTCCTCTTCTGGATCGTTGAGTTCATGCACATCCCGCTAATCCTCGGCGGTCTGAACGTCCCGAACGTGCCAGCCCTGATCCCGCTCGCCTTCGCAGCGCAGGTGATAATCTCAATTGTCATGGTCGTTCCGATAACGCCGGGAGCGTCAGGAGTTGCAGAGCTCTCGTCCACTGCGCTTCTCGCAACATTCGTACCGCTGCACCTCGTCGGAATCGTGGTGATCTGCTGGAGGGCGGTGACCTACTACGTAAATGTGGTTGTCGGAGCGGTCGTCAGCGCCAGAATCGTCAGGAACATGGACTTTATCAGGAGCATGTCCCACTGATTCGGCGGTTGCAAAGGTGGGCTGCAATGTTGTTTGTGTCACTCGATTCCTCGGAGGTATCTGTATAGCCAACCACAAGATTACACAGATTTCCACGAGAAAAACGAGAAAGAATGAAAAGCCACAACTTTTCAGCATCTTTTGAGAAATGATAACCACAGAGTGCACAGAGAGTGGCTACTCTGTACCTTTTGTGCTCTCGGTGGCAGAATAGAACGAATTGAAGTCCACAAGCATCCCGGACATGGTCTTCTTGAATCTATTTACGAAGAAGCGCTTTGTTTAAAAACCACAGAATCCATCAGAATCAGGTTTTTTTCACCTCAGCTAAACACATACCTTCGGATAGATTTTTTCATGAGTCTGATATCTTCTGCGTGTGCGGTATTCTATCCGCGCAAGGAAATTTCCTGGTTCTGCCGTTTTCTGTGGTCGATAGCAGTAGCCTGCCCTCGTGTTGCAGCAATCGCGGGCGCCACTCCTTCGTCTTTCTCGTCTCTGCGACTTTCTCGTTAAATCAGAGAAACGCAAAGACGCGAGGGCGCAAG
>DAOVGE010000143.1 GCA_030672605.1 Methanosarcinales archaeon | reverse complement strand
GTGATCTCAAGATTCTTCAGGAACCGATTCATGCCCTCACGCAAGCCGAACGGACCAAAGACCTCGCCGTGCACGGCAGGTACCCCATCAAAGACGATCAGCCGGTCGCTCAGGAGATCGATCATGTAGATGTCGTGGTCGATGACAATTGCGGTCACATGCTCGTTCTCAGCGAATCTCCGTATGGCAGAGCACGCAGATGCCCGTTGCTCGCAATCGAGATGCGCAGAAGGCTCATCCAGCACGTAGAGGTCAGCTTCCCTTGAGAGACAGGCAGCGATTGCGACACGCTGCAGTTCGCCGCCACTGAGGTCAGATATCTCCCGTTCCATCAAGTATCTGAGCTGGAGCGGACCTGTTATTCCGGTCTCGTAGTAGCTGGTATCGACCGCCCGCGTGATGCTCCTCAGGAAATCATGGACACGAAGGTCTGAATCGGGTTGTATGTACTGTGGTTTGTACGAAATCCGGATATCTGTTGATATCTTGCCAGTCGTCGGCTCTTCCACTCCCGCGAGCAGTTTTGCAAAGGTACTCTTGCCGATCCCATTCGGACCGACCGCGCAGACGACCTCCCCTGCTCGCAGCTCGCCGCCAGCGACATCGAGCGAGAAACCACCGTCTTCGTATGTCTTTGTGAACTCCGGAAACTCGAGGAGAATAGGAATGTCGCGCACCGATCGCGGCGCGTGCACCTCGAAGTCGATTGAGTCCGGTCTGACCCGCACGTTCTCTTCAGGCAAAAATCCACGCAGATACTGGTTAATCGCCTGCCGCACTCCTTTCGGATGGGTGATCACGCCGAAACCCCCTGGCTCGCCATATCCGATGTGCACCACATCAGCGAGCAGATCAAGGAGTGCGAGATCGTGCTCGACCACCATAACCGCACTCTCTTGCGCAAGCTCCCTGATCAGAATCGCTGCACGGATACGTTGGTAAATGTCAAGATACGGACTTATCTCATCAAAAAAATAAAAATCAGCATCCTTAGCCGCGCAAGCAGCGATCGCAACACGCTGGAGCTCCCCTCCACTGAGATCCTCGATCTTCCTCCCGACGATGTGCTCTATTCCGAGTTTTGCTGTCAAATTCGCAAGTTCGCCACGTTCATCCACCTTTTCAAGCAGTTCCGAGACGGTGCCCTTGAACATCTCCGGAATCCGGTCCACATACTGCGGTTTCTGGGACAATCGAACTTTGTTCTGCGATATATCCTTTAGATAGTCCTGCAAAACAGACCCGGCATAATATTTGAAGATGTCATCCCAGTCAGCATCGCAACCAAGGTTCTGCTTCAGATTCCCGGAGAGAATGTTAATTGCTGTCGTCTTTCCGATCCCGTTCGGTCCGAGTATGCCGACTACCTTGCCATGCTGGGGTATCGGCACGCCGAAGAGCGCGAAGCCGTTTGCCCCGTACCTGTGCGTTGGCTCGGCAAGGGACTCGGGGAGCGTTATGATCTTTATCGCTGCAAATGGGCATTTGTTTACGCATATACCGCAGCCTATACAGAGTTCCTCTGAAATGACCGGTTTCTTCCCGACGATTGTGATCGTCTCATCGCCGGTCCGGACGCGGGGACAGTACTTGATGCACTCAAGCGAGCAGGTATCTGGCTGGCATCGGTCCTGGTTCAGTATTGCAATTCTCATTTGTCTCATCCCCAATTCGTCTGTTGTGGTAAAAATGTGCCGGAAGACATAATACCCCTTGAGATCAGAGCATCTGGTGAGAGAGGAAGAGCAGCCGCCGCGACGATTCAGTCGTGAGGAAAGTCCCCCCACCACTGGACAACACGGATGCCGAAATGGCTTATGGCGAGAGTCATGGCTCTGACACAGAAACGATTACCATGGTATGTTTATGCGATGATTCCGGAAGGATGAGGTCTCATATCGTGGATGAAACGGTGCAATCCCCGTGGGTGCAAGCCAATGCAGGGCGCTCTCGCGATGTTGGCGGGAAGCGGAGTCCAGCCGCGCTCTGGGTACGGTGCTCAGTCGAATGCTGCTATGAACAGAAGGGGGCTTACTCTCCTCACTCACCTGAACGCAATCAGCGCCACATCCCGCCCCTTCCAGGCATACGCCCCGTGAATCGGATGATCCCCGCAGATGATGACACCAGTCCCCCCGCCAATATGACTGCAAATCTCCTTGATGTGCCCGTCGATTCTCTCTGCCGCATACATCAGCTCATCGAAGCTTCTGCCTTCGTGCGCATACCTGTCGATTGCTCTCATGTGAATCACCGTGAGAACCGGCTCATGTCTCAGAAGATCAACTGAATGCTTCGCAATCATCGCATCATACGCAATTATATCGCTATCATCGCCCCCGCCTGCGACGAGATTAATCTTTGTTCGCATGGCTTTTGCACCCCCGTTCGCGATTACAACCGCTGATCGCCTGCCGCACTCCTCTACACGCTCGAGTATCGACTTGATCGGCGAGGTGCAGACATCGTCGTCTGTGAGTATGCAGTGCGTCTCGGGACTGCATCCTGTGAGAATCGATGCGATCGCAGGGGTCGTGTGGTCTGCGACAGCCCTGCACCGGATGACCGTACCATTCCCGCTCACGTGCTGCATTGCGGATCCCAACCGCTGGTATGTCGAGTAACCGAGGCTGTCAACGATTATCAGTATCAACCGGTCGCACCCCTGCAGGCACTCGATCATCTCCGGTATCACCACACCGTCCGCGCCGGGAAGCGGCACATCGATCAGTTCGGAGATCGTTGGTGCGATATCGATTATGCTGCACACACAATCGTCCGTTTTGGTCATCGGCGTTTCAGGGACAGCTTGATCCACGAGACATTGACCATGTTGCCATGTTTTCCTTGCATCCGGTCTGTTCCGATCTCGATTTTTGCCACCTGTACGTCTGGCATGTATCGGTTCCGCGTCACCTCGACAGCATCTACCGCATGCGAGATTGCGTTCCCACGCGCTCTCACCACAACATCGTTTGTGCCCGTATCAAACTGCGCCACAATCGCCATGACATAATACATCACAGTCTTCTTGCCCACGAATATTTCGTTGTCATTGGTTGTTTTCGGCGCCATAGTATTCGATCCAACCATCTGGTTTTACCCGATATAACAGTGACGTTCCCGTAATAGGAGTAACCTTGATATGCGGATACGGCGATTGTCGGGTATAATAGTGAGGAAGATCGTATGAACGTGAAATTATTGATTATGGTTTTGGTACTGGTTCTCATGGCAGCGTTCGTTGCAGGATGCCTCGTCTCCGAAGACCAGGCAGAGCAGGAAGATTTCGGGATGGTGGTTGCGGTGAGCATCCTCCCGCAGAAGGATTTTGTGGAGCGTATCGGGAAGGAGCGAGTCTCTGTGATCGTCATGATACCGCCCGGGGCAAGCCCTGCCACTCATGAACCGAGTCCGGGTCAATTGAAAGAAGTCAGCCGCGCAAGACTGTATGTGCGGATAGGACACATCCCGTTCGAGAATGCGTGGATGGACAATATCGTCGAGGCTAACAGCGATCTTACGGTAATCGATTCGTCAGATGAGATTGAGATCGTCGCAAACGACCCGCACATCTGGCTTTCACCCACACTCGCAAAGACGCAGGTGGAACATATCTGCGATGCGCTGATCGAGATCGATCCTGAGAACCGGGACTATTATGTCGGAAATAAGGAGGAATACATGGATGAGCTGGACAATCTCGATTATGATATCAGAAAAAACCTTTCCGGAATCAAAAACAGGAAATTCATGATATTCCACCCTGCATGGGGTTATTTTGCAAGGGATTACCAGATGGAGCAGATACCAATCGAGATCGAGGGCAAGGAACCGAGTGCGTCAGACCTTGCGAGACTGGTGGACACTGCAAAGGCGAATAACATAACAGTCGTCTTTACCGCGCCGCAGTTCAATAGCGAGAGTGCGGAGGTCATAGCAGAGGAGATCGGCGGCGTAGTTGTCCCTATCGACCCGCTTGCAGCAGATTATGTGGCGAATATGCGCATGGTCTCAGAGATACTCGCCAGACATCTGGCGTGATGGATGACGTTGATATACCACAACACAAGTGTAATTTGGAACTCTTGACTGCCATAGAGGGGACGGAGAGCACAGAGTGGAATTTAGGGCACGGAAAAGGAATCTCTGTGCTCTCTGTGGCAGAAAGTTACTTGGGCTGCGAGAATCTCGCACTCGCCCGCGCACACACCCACACACTCACCCGCCCAGATAGAGCCTCAACACGTCCTCATTCTCCAGTAGCTCGCAGCCTGCTCCCTCGAATCGGTTTCTGCCCATCTCGAGCACATACCCGCGATCCGATATCGCAAGCGACCTCTTCGCATTCTGTTCCACAATCAGAATCGAGGTGCCCGCACGATTGATCTCAATTATCTTCTCGAAGACCATGTCCCGCATCTTTGGTGCGAGCCCCGCGGACGGTTCGTCAAGAAGCAGAAGATCAGGTGATAGCATGAGCGCACGCCCAAAACCGACCATCCGCTGCTCCCCGCCAGAGAGGGCGCCCGCCCTGATATGCCCTTTCTCCACAAGAACCGGGAAGATCCGGTATACGCGCTCCAGACTCTCGGAGATGTCGCAATCGCTTATGAACGCACCCATCTCAAGGTTCTCGAGGGCGGTTAATGATGAAAAGAACTCTTTCTCCTGCGGAACATAACCCATCCCTTTCCTGACGATCCTCTCCGGCATAATTCCAGTTATGTCATCGCCTTTGAATACGATTCGCCCGTTGCGTATGCGCAGGAGCCCGAAGATCGTCTTCATGAGTGTGGATTTGCCTGATCCGTTCGGACCGATGATTGAGACAATCTCTCCGGACTCGATTTTAATCGATATGCCGTGAAGTATGTCGAGGTCGGTGTATCCGGCGACAATATTGTCCACCTCCAGTATCATGGTATCATCATTCCTCATTACCCCCCATCATCCCTTCTCCACAATCATCACCCCTCACCCCCCAGATAGACATCCAGCACGTCCTTTCTTCGCTTTATCTCCTCTGGTTCGCCCTCTGCCATGACCCGCCCTTCGTTCATCACCACGATCCAGTCGCTGATCTTCGTTACTGCCGGGATGTCATGCTCGATTATGAGAAACGTCATGCCGCTCTCACGCAGTTCATCGATGTGCCCGGAGATCTTTCGCGAAAGCGTCGGATT
Organism: Methanosarcinales archaeon; assembly: GCA_030672605.1. Taxonomy (GTDB): domain Archaea; phylum Halobacteriota; class Methanosarcinia; order Methanosarcinales; family Methanogasteraceae; genus Methanogaster_C. Next base: position 7,471 of record DAOVGE010000143.1, on the reverse strand, counting down.
CACGCCTGCAAACGGCTCATCGAGCAGCATCATCGACGGGTCGATCGCAATCGCCCGTGCCATCTCCAGAAGCTTCTTCTGCCCGCCCGAGAGCGCGCCCGCGTACTCGTCTTTGAGGTTGTCAATCTCGAAAAACTCCAGAATTCCCATGGATTTCTCTTTTATCGCTTGCTCCTGTTCCAACACCTTCTTTCTGCGAAGGCACACGTTCCAGATCCGCTCACCGCGCTGCATCGTTGGTGCGAGCATCAGGTTCTCGAGGACGCTCATCTTTGTGAGGGCACGGGGTATCTGAAACGTTCTGACCATGCCGCACCGCGCAATCTTGAATGGCGGCAGATTATCAGTCCGATTCCCCTTGAACATGATCTCGCCGCTTCCCCTCTCAAAACCACTGATCAGATTGAACATCGTGGTCTTTCCCGCGCCATTCGGACCGATCAATCCCACAACAGTCCCGCTCTCGATATCAATGGAACATCCATCGACCGCTTTCACGCCGCCGAAATGCTTTTTGAGATTCCGTGCAGTGAGTATATTTATTTGATCACCTCTGAGTGACTGCCGAGTGACTGATTAGTCAGATAACGCAAGTTCCTCCTTCGTTCCAAAGATCCCTTCCGGTTTGTACATCATGAGAAGCATCAGCAGCAGTCCGACCACGATCATCCGAAACGCGCCCATCTGGTGTGATTCAAATGGAACCGGAACGATCCGGTCGATAAACTTTGTTCCACTGAAAAAAGCCCAGAGAATGATTGCGCCGACGATTGTGCCCTTGTTGCTCGCAGTTCCGCCAAGGATCACGATGATCCATGCGTGAAACGTCTCTATTGGCTTGAATGTACAGGGATTGATGTACGTTATGTAGAACGCAAGCATTGCGCCGGCAAGTCCTGCTATCGCAGACCCGATTATGAGTGACTGGAGTTTGTACGAGAAGACGTTCTTTCCGAGCGCGGATGGGACTGCCTCGTCCTCGCGAATTGATTTCAAGACCCTGCCCCACGGTGATTGTATCAGTCTTTCGAGAGCGAAGTAGACGAGCACCAGTATCGCAACAAACAATATCAGCAGAAAAGTATTATAGTGCTGGTAGGGGATCACATCATGAAACGGTCGGTCAAACCCATGAACCCCAAACGGACCTCGTGTAAGCCACTCTTCATTCAAAAGAATGGATCTCAACACTTCGGAAAACCCGATCGTAACGATTGCAAGATAATCCTCCCTTAAACGGAGAGTGGGAATTCCGAGGAGGAAACCAAAGAATCCAGCCAGTGCGACTCCCGCAATCACTGATATGATCAGAGGACATCCACTTATATTGAGCAGAACAGTCGTGTACGCCCCAATTGCGAAGAATGCGACGTGTCCAAAGTTTATGAGACCTGTGAACCCCCATTCAAGATTCAAGCCCAGCGCGAAGACCGCATAGATCGATGCGAAGAGAAGGATCGTCGTGATGTATGGGAGAATTGTACCCAATAATTCGGTCATTTCGCACCTCCGAAGAGTCCTTCTGGCTTGATCAGGAGCACTACCGCCATTACAACAAAACTGACCGCAAACTTGTACTCTGTGGGCAAAACTGCGGTGCTGAGTTCCTGCGATAGCCCGATCACCATTCCGCCTACTATCGTGCCGTACGGATTTCCAATTCCGCCGAGAATGATCGCTGCAAACATCGGGAGCAGGAGATACCAGCCCATACTCGGTCTGATCGCCGTAACAAGCCCGTACAGAACACCGCCTGATGCTGCAAGCCCGAGCCCGATCACCCACGTCCAGAGGATCACCTGGTTCACGTTGATTCCGGATATGCGGGCGAGATCGATGTTATCAGAGAGCGCACGCATCGCTTTCCCGATCATTGTTCGTGACAGGAGATAATGCAGCAGAAACATCAAAATGAACGCAACGATTATGACCAGAACTTGATTATGGGTGATTGTCGCCCCAAAAAGGTCAAATCCCCTCCGCACAGGTATGTCGTAGCAACGTGTGCTGCCGCCCCAGATGAAGAGGAGGGTGTTTCGCAGAACCAGTGCAAACCCGATCGAGATTATGATGAGCGCCGTTCTTGAAGCTTTTTTCCGTCGCATGGGACGCCACACAACGCCCTCCATAAACACTCCGAGCAGTATGGTTGCGAGTATCGCGATCAAAAAAGCGACTGCAAGGTGTACGCCCAGTTCCGTGTTCGCAAAGAAGGCGATGTATGCGGCGAACGCCACAAAATCGCCATGCGCGAAGTTCACAAAGTTCAGCGTCTTGTAGATCATCGACAAACCGATAGCGGTAATGGCGATGATGCTGCCGATGACGAGACCGTTGATGATCAGTTGCATCCACTGATAATGATGGACATGGATGTATATAATGTTTGGCGTATGTCAGGCGCCTGCTATAGATATCAGGATTTAGAACATACTCAATACGATATGATATGAACCACAAGATTACACAGTCTGCGAAGCAGCGGCGCAGCCATCTCCACAAGATTTCTGTGTCAATCTTGTGTAATCTCGTGGTTTTATATGTGGATATTTACACTGTGTTGAGTAAGTACATTATTTAAACCATCTCGCCGCCGCCGCCAGCGCCAGCACCGCCAATTGCGCTGCGCAATTGATCCTGCAACTGCTGGAAGCGTTTCTGGATGCGTTCCTCCTGCCGTTCGAGCGTGCGTGCCCGAAGTTCCATTGTCTCCTTCTTCTCGTTCAGTTCCGCTTCCACGGAATCGCGTTCGCCTTTGATTAGGAGTTGTCCGACATTCCGGTATATCACCGCGTCGTTGTCGAGTTTCTCGAGTTCGCCAAGCGCCATCTCCATCTCATTGAGCGCTGATGTTATCTGCGACTTCTGGGTCGCAAGCGCCTGCGCCTGCTGCTGGACTTGCTGAAGTTGCGCAAGTTGATGCTGTATCTGTGGGGGTATCTCATTAGCCATGTTCTCATCACCTTTTTATTGCATTTACGAATTTACTGATCGTTTTCTGTATCTGTATCTGTGTCTCTGTCTCTGATTCTATCTCTGATCCAATCCCTGATTGCATATCCGATGCCTCTTCAACGGCTGTTCCGGTCACGATGATGTCTGCTCCCGCCCTCGCAGCGGCTCTTGCAGTCTCAGCATCCCGGATTCCGCCTCCAACCACGAGCGTTTCGCAGCCCGCCGATTTCACGGCACGGATCATCTCCTGCGGCACCGGATCGGATGCGCCCGAGCCCGCCTCAAGGTACGTATATCGCATGCCAAGAAACCTTCCTGCAAGCGAGTATGCCACTGCAAGTTCCGGCTTCTCTCTTGGTATCAGTTTCGCATCCCCGACCCAGCCGGCAGTCCCGCCTGGTTCTACGATGAGGTACGCCATCGGGATCGGTTCAATCCCATACTCCATAACAGCCTTTGCGCCAGCCACCTGATTTCCGATCAGGTAGTTAACATCCCTCGAATTCAAGAGGCTCATAAAGAAGACGGCGTCTGCGTATCTGCAGAGTCCGCATGCGCTTGATGGAAACAGGATTGTCGGGAGATCGGTTACCTCCCTGATCGCACGCAATGTCTCGTCAAGGATATCGCCGGATGCGCCGACCGAGCCACCGATCATGATCGCACTGCTGCCGGCTTTTGCTGCCGCTTCCGCAATGCCGGATGCTGCGGAGGGTGCCTGTGCATCGGGGTCGATCAGGGTGAGGTGCGCCGCACCATCCCTTCTGATGGCATAATCGAGATGCTGCTCTACCGTAATCTGGCGCATCCGCTTTCACTCACCCTCTGCTTTCCTTGGACTTCATGCGCAGATTCTTGTAGCCGCATTTTCTGCATCTGGTCGCCCCGATAGGGTTCCGTGCGTTGCATTTCATGCATATCTTCTTACGCAATAACTTGTTTTCTGCCTCTTCAAATCGTGCCATTGTATGATCCTCAACATCTGTTTCCGATGCTCTATATTAACATTGTTGCTTAAACATTGCTGCTGATCCCAAAGATTTATGCGTATCCATTGATAGAGAAACGTAATTACCATGACCTGTGATTTTTATGACATCCGAATCCTGTCCGGATATTCCACCACAATCGTGCTCGATAACGGACGAATCGAGGAGATAACGAACAGTTTCATGAACAGTGCGGGAATCCGGGCGCTCACCGGGGGTTCATGGGGATTTGTTGCAACAGACGACCTTGAAGACCTTGATTCTGCGCTGAGATCGGCAGAGGAACTTTCCGCAAGCATCGACAGAACGGTTCCGAGAGAAAAGACCGATCTTGCCCCGATTTCAAAGAATGCGAGATCTGCACGGCTATCTGTGAAAGAAGATCCGAGAGACATTCCAATCGCAGAAAAGATCGAATTGATCCGAGACATCGAGCGACATGCGCGTAACGATGGTATAGGAAGCACAACCGTTGTATATTCCGAATCATGCGTCAAAACCCATTATCAGAGTTCGGAAGGACTCGATCTTGAGCACGAGATGTTTCGAACTGGTTTTGGGGTCACTGCAATTGCATCGGACGGCACAACGCACCAATCCGGGAGAGAAAGCAAGTTCGGAGTCTGTGGATACGAATTATTCAAAAAATACGATGCTCTCGCCCTTGCAGAGAAAGCGGGAACGATTGCAACGAAACTGCTGCATGCACGAAAGCCGAAGGGCGGAACCATGCCGTGCGTGCTTGACCCCGAACTTGCTGGCGTCTTCATCCACGAGGCTGTGGGGCATGCGGCAGAGGCTGATCTGGTGCTCGAAGACTCATCGATCCTTGCGGGACGAATAGGAGACGCGATTGCATCCCCGCACGTCACCGTGTACGACGACCCCACGTTGTATGAATACGGACATTACCCGTTCGATTCGGAGGGAGTTCTGGCAAAGCGGACGACATTGATTGATTGTGGTGTGCTCCGCTCATATCTACACTCAAGAGAGACCGCGGGCAGGCTTGGAGTTATGGGTGTGGAAGGCGGTACTGGTACTGGCAATGGTGATAGTACTGGTGATGGTTGTGTAGGTGGGAATGCACGTGCGCAAGGGTGCGCCATGCCAATTCCAAGGATGAGCAACACGTTCATCGCAAATGGGGACATGAGCTTCGAGGAACTACTCGAAGAACTGAAGGACGGAGTATACCTCAAAGGATCGCGTGGCGGGCAGGTCAACACAGGAGAGGGCATCTTCCAGTTCAATTCCGAGCTTGGTTATGTGGTGCGTGGTGGCGAGATCTGCGAGATTATCAGGGATGTTTCGCTATCGGGGCAGACGCTTGAGATCTTGAACGGAATTACTGCCGTCGGAAACGATCTTGCGTTCCATTCCGGGAGATGCGGGAAGAGCGGGCAGGCAGTGCCGGTGAGCGATGGTTCGCCGCATATTCTTGTGAGCCGCGCGGTGGTCGGCGGGAGCGGGTGACGGATCGGTCATCCGGTTCTCTGGTCTCTTGCGCGACAGTGTACCACTCAACTTTGAGAATTATATGTATCATATGTATCCGTTTCAAAAAGTAGGGTAAAACCCAATCTCCAGTCTTTCTGAAAGATATGTATAAAAAACTCAATTTGCGTTCATCAGTGTTAATCTGTGGTTAAAAACCATATCTACCACAGATTAACACTGATTACGCATATTAACAGTGTAAACGGCTTTTCAGATCGATAGTGACCCATTCTGGCAGTTGTGCTTACACAAGACAATCCGGTGTAACCAGAAAGTACTGAAAAGTCCATCTAATCGCAATCAAGCTCGATTGTTATCAATTCAAAGCCACGGTTTGCGGGACGCCGCCCAAAAATCATATCATGCCCTGCACCAATAACCACGCGGAGGTGCCCCAATCAAGCAGATCGCATTGATAACAGACGATTTCTCGCTGCACCCACCAATCATCTCGGAGATGCGGTCGAGAGGTCTCAAAATCGCAACATTCAGAGTCGGTGAGGAGATACCTGCACGCATAGGGGTTGTGATCACCACGCAATCAGAGGTGGATGCAATCGATTTTGATTCCGACCACATAGTACTAACGATGGATGACCTTCCGGAGGATGCTGACATGGTTGTGAATCGTGCGATTATGAAACTGCGGGACCAGACTGATACCAGTATCATAATTGGAATTGACCCGGGTGAGCAGACCGGTGTTGCTGTGCTTGCCGGAAATGCCGTGCTTTCTGCCTACCGGGTGCCTATGGCAGACGTCTACCAGACGGTTCAACGGATCATGCGATCCATGCGTGTCACGCATGCAAGAGACACAATAATCCGCATCGGAGATGGCGCACGGCTGATCAGAACCCAGCTGGTAAACTCGCTGCTCAAACCCGGCTTGCGCGTGGAACTGGTGGACGAGACCGGAACCACGTCAGTGGGCAGAGATTCCGATATGCACGCTGCAATCAGAATCGCACGTCTCAGAGGCGCACCGATCGGAAAACAGTTCATAACCCCGTCAACTGGCGAGATCCGATCAATTCAGGATCAGAGCAGGGAGAAGACCGGCGGCGAACTCACGATTTCACGCGTTCTTGCAGAAAAGGTTGCTATCGGCGAATTGAGTTTAAAGAATGCGATTTTGGTGCAGAAAGGAGAGAAATAAAATTTAGGGCGAGAAACATTTATGTTAATCGATAATCAATACTCATGATGTAATTACGGTGGTCGCAATGGGCATCATAAAGAAGATCAAACGAAACTTCGCTCTGACATTCAAACGGATATTCAAGCGTGGAAAAATTCGCCGGATCGGGATATACGGTCCGCCGAACGCCGGGAAGACCACGCTCGCTAACCGGATCGTGCGGGATTTCACAGGGGATGCGATCGGCTCGGTCTCAGATATCCCGCATGAAACCAGAAGGGCGCATCGCAGGGAAGGGGTGACAATCACGGCTAATGGCTCATCCATCACGCTGGACATTGTGGACACGCCAGGACTTGCAACCAAGATTGATTTCCAGGACTTCATGGCAAAAGGTTTAAGCGAGGATGAATCCCGGAGACGGGCGAAAGAAGCGACTGAGGGGGTGATAGAGGCGGTCAGATGGCTCGATGACCTTGAAGGCATAATTCTGGTGATGGATGCGACCGAAGATCCATTCACACAGGTGAACGTCACGGTGATCGGCAACATGGAGGCGCGCAAGCTTCCGCTCCTGATTGCTGCAAACAAGATCGACCTCGAGGAGTCTGCACCGTCACACATCAAGAGCGCGTTTCCGCAGCACCCAATGGTGCCAATCTCTGCGCTGACCGGCGACAACATCGACCTCCTTTATGAACAGATTGCGGATCATTTTGGGTGATTGGATGGAAGGCATACAGATGGATCTGATCTCCAAGGATAAGTTCAATCGGCTCACAACGGTTGAGAAGGTGCGGCTGATCCTGGATGGTGTGGAGAAGGGGAAGATCATCGTTCTCGAGAGTGGGTTGTCCCCGTCCGAAGAGTCCCGGTTGATCGAGGC
>DAOVGE010000155.1 GCA_030672605.1 Methanosarcinales archaeon | reverse complement strand
TTGGCGCAATGAATATAGAAGCGCGAACACGAGCTTTCAGGCATGACCTGGAGGTTCAGGGGCTTGTTGTCGATAGCCCAGACGAGACCATCTCTTCCGAGACGAGTCTCAAGCCCCTTCCGACAGGGAGGGGTAATTGACCACTCACGACGGGCAGATCATTATATAGTAAAGCAGAGGTTCTGCGTGTATGGACAGAAAGTGAAGGTTGTGATACAGGGATGAGAGAGACCACGGTTTACCTCTACAAGACCTCACCAGATACGCTTTTCAGAGATCTCGGAAAGGCACTGGATACGCCGGAGTTCCGGAAGCTGCGCCCGGAGAACGAGACGTCAATCAAGATCAATGCGAATTACGATCGCAACTGGCCCGGGTGCAACACATCGATCTGGTTTCTGGATGCGCTGCTTGGAAACTTGAGGGAGCAGGGTTTTGAGAATCTGAGAGTAATTGAGGGCGATCTGAAGTTGCAGCCCGCTCGGGGAACGGTTGCTGCGCTTGGCATAACGAAACTACTCGATAGACACAACGTCCCGTTTATACCAATCGAAGAGCTACCGCGGGACGATTGTGAACTTCCGCTCATCCTGCATGATTCGCAGCTCATCAACACTTCGGTTCTGCATACGCACACCTTTGCGGTGATCTCGTGCGCAACAAAGAACCTGTTCGGGCTTTTGCCAGTATACCGGGAGAAATACCACAACGAGCTCTCTCTAAAACTGCTTGAGATCCTTGAAAACCTGAGAAAGGTGAACTGCAGGATGTTTGCCATAATCGATGGGACGGTCGGGCTTGAAGGCGGGAGTATGCGGATGGGCGACCCGAAACGACTGGACATGATACTGGCAGGAGATGATGCGTTGGAACTCGACCGGGTGGCAAGCAAGATTATGGGATTTCCCGTGGCTGATGTGCCCCTCCTGAGGCTTGCTCTTGCAACCGGAGCACTGGACCCTGCCCCTGTGCGAGTGGCGGGGGGCGGGGATTTTCCTGATTGTCTTCCGGTGCACCCTTTTGCTTACAGCGAGTCACGAATCGCCGGATTTGACCTGTGGCTAAGAAGGAACCGGCTGACCGGACGATTCCTCAGGTATAACAGCCCGCTTGACAGGCTCGCGCAGCACGCAAGGCGGTTCTACACGGCGCGGGTTTACAATAAGAAGAAAGAGAAGGTAATGAGTGGAGACTGGACGGAGTATCGCCATGAAGAATAAGATAGCGCAGAAGAACTACTACGATTCCTGCGACAACTTCGACATCCTTGAACTGGGCACTGTTAACGGAAGGGAGAATGAATGCCGGAAGCGGTTCATATCAAGAAGAGCGGAGACGATGGCTAAGCTCGCTGGTCTGGATGGTGAATCCACAGTCCTTGAGGTGGGGTGCGGGACCGGGATATACACGGTTCACTGGATTAAATCGTCGAAAAATCTTTATGGGCTGGATATCTCGAGAGGAATGCTTGTGAGATTACGAGAGAAGATTGCGAAGACTGATAAGATTGCGAAGACCGATTATAGGGATCAGGGGGGACATTCGAGGGGTCGTCCAGGGGATCTCTTCACAATCGAGGGCGATTCCGAACGTATGCCGTTTCGCAACCAGCGCTTCGATTTCGTCATGTCTGTGAACACGGTTGAGCATCTGGACGATGTGCCCGCGGCATTGCGGGAGATGAGGCGAGTCTGCCGGGACGGTGGAAAAATCGTTGTATCTGTTCCAAACGGTAATTTTTCTGCAAAATACCGGGCAAAGCTTATGCAGACGATTGAATGGCTTGCGACAAGACTTTTCAAGGGGTATGCCCGTCCCGAGCCTGCCAGATCTCATGGGGATGACTTCACGCACCAGGATCTTTCGATGGATGATCTCACAGGGGCATTCGCAGAAGCCGGGATCAGAGTTGAGCAGAAGGGGTTTATGGGATTTGTTCCGCATCAGGCGATACCAGCGGTGGTTGCCGGGTATCTTACGTGGATGGAGGTTCTGGAAAGGGTCTTTGAGATGATTCCGGGTCTACGGAGTGTTGCGGGAGTGATTATAGTCTGCGGAGTTGCTGATGTTGGATATGAGGCGAAATGCGAGACATGACTCTACACCCAGTAATCTCGATAATAATTCCTACAAAAAATAATGCGGAGACAATAGAAGACTGCATGGAGTCGCTCGTGGGTCTGGAGTATCCGAAAGACCAATACGAACTCATAATCGTGGACGGTCACTCGAGAGATGGAACCGTCGCAATAGCAGAGAGATACGGCGCAAAGATATTCTATGAGGACGGCGGGACACGAGCCGCAGCCTGCAACGTGGGACTCAGCCACGTTCGCGGGGACTACGTCGCTTTCACTGACGCTGACTGTATCGTTGATAAGATGTGGCTTGCGAACGCGCTCAAATATTTTGAGGAGGCGGAAGTGGTAGGAGTGGGCGGACCGAATATCGTACCGGATGACGTTGTTTCGTTTGGCAAAGCGATTGACTTTGTGCTCTCCCACACAATCTTTTCTGCAGGCGCAACGTACGCAAAAAGACTCGGAGTTCCGATGGAAGTTGAGAGCATCGGCGGTTGCAACTCCATTTACCAAACAGCGGTGTTAAAGGAGGTCTTCCCGATCAATGAGATCCCGACAGCGGAGGACGCCCTCTTGAATCACAGGATACGGCTCAGGGGTTTACGGTTAATCGATGCGCCGGACGTTGTTGTGTGGCACTACAGGCATTGGGACACTCCGAAATTGTTTTTCAGGCGAATGATCGCTTACTCGAGGGGGAGGGTGCAGGCAGGCAGGATCTACAGTGAGATGGTCAAACCGATGCACAAATTAGCTGGATTCAGTCTGCCGGTAGTGTGTCTGGCGATGATTATGCTGTTTTTCATTGATAGATCGATTTTCTTGGCGGTTGTCGGAATGGGGCTATTTCTTCTTCTGTTTTTCTTGGTCAAATGCCTTTATGAGACGAAATCGCTGGATGTAGCAATCCTGGTTCCGGTGGTCATACTGATCGAGTGGATCGGGTGGTCGATTGGGTATATGAGGGAGACGTTTACGTAATTCTGATCGAGTATACCTCATACCGAATCCTGCGGATATCACCTTCTTCAAGAACCTTTGTCAGTTCGATCTGAGGATCCCGTGTTATCCAGCTGTAATTATATGTGCCGTACTCTTCGTCTTTGAAGAGAAGATGGTCTCTTTGGGAGCGCCATGAGATGTATAATACCGTCGTTTCATTGAATTGTTCCAGTGAACCGATGTCGCCCAGATAGTCTCCACCATATTCTTCTTCTGTGCCCTCAATGCTCTGCACGTTGAATATCTCTTCATCCGGGAATGAGAACCTCAGGAAACTGTAATCCACGAATGCGTAGGGGATCAAAATAATTTTATCATCGTATAGAGCGTCCATCTCTTCGAATAGACTGGTATACGCATGTTCATCGAGTTCAGTCCATAAGGGTCCAGCAAAGAACACATTTCCGATTAATATGGCGGCAAAGATAGTGGCAATCCCAATCTCAGCGGTTTTTTTATCAGCAACGACCTCACTCATCTTGCCGAAGACCATCGAAAACCCGATGAAGATCAGTATGGACAGTGGAATTAGATTATGATACAGGAATCTGGTCTCGATGTGGTTGGATACGATCCAGACCGGTATGCTTGCGGATATGAACCAGATCAGTGCGAATTTGAATCGTTTCTCCCTGTAACTGAGCATGGATGGTATCAGCAGTAGACAAAAAAGAGCACCTTCCAGACCCGTCTGAAACAATCTGCCTGGGACGCTCTGGTAATATTGTGCGCTTCGATGTGCATCAGAGAAGTAATAACTGAGGATGTCGATATCTAATAAAACGATCAATATAAAGAGAAGCAGAGAAAAGATTATGCAAACTGCTGCAAGGGACGAAAATAGTTTTTTGAATCCAAACTCGTTTCCGTAGATCGCTGTCAGTGCTAACACGAATGAAAAAAACATTATTGACACATCGGATCTGCACACTGTAGCAAAAAAGAGCAAGATGCCCGAACATGAGATATAAAAGAGCGCTCTGTGCCTATGCTCTTCTTTTAACCCGAGATGAAAGGACAATATGCTCAGAGCACCCAGTAAAAGAGCAGGAACCTCAGAGAGTGTCTTGAACGAAAGGTACAGCGTAAGTGGCAGGAACATCAGGATGGTGGCAGCACAGACCGCATCGTTTTTACGGTCTAACAGTTCTTTCAGGAGCCTGTTGGATACAAAAACAAAAGATAACATCATCAGCGCATATATCAGATCAAGACAAAACAGTCCGGAGAGTCCGGTTCCTGTCAGGCTTATGAATGATTTCATCAAGAGGAGATGACCATATTTAGCGGTTAAAAATGCATCATATTCTGATTCCGGAACAAATGCCGCTTCGTACAGGTAATGCACCTCATCCCATTGGTGTAGTCGATCATAACTCAAGAGGACAAAGAGTGAAATTGAAAATATTAAAAATATGATACTCTTCGCATTCATTTCTGACACTCATCCGTCTTTACTTGTTATGAACACCACTGCCTTCATAAAGTTCTGCAAAGACCCAACACCTAGTCTAAACCGTTCCTCGACACTTTCCAGGAACCATCTGCCGAATGATTCCGAAATTAAAGGTAAAGAAACCCCTGGGATAATATACAGCTCCGCTTCGGGCTGGATAAGTCCTATCCCGTACGATTTTTTTATTTTCAGACCAGCTTCGTCGAGGAACTGCCTGAACCGTCCTGTCGTGTATGTCCAGTGTATCCTGGGTCTCTTCTTCAGGATGCGGTACAGATGAACATGGAACTGGACTGAGAGTACGAAGTTGGTCAGGGATATTGCGTTATTCATGCTGACGATGATCTTTGCACCGGGTCTGGCAACCCTTGCCAGTTCGTGTATGGCTTTCTGTGGATCTGGAAGATGCATAATCGCCTCCATACAGGATACTATGTCGAAACTTTCGTCAGCGTACGGCAGATTCTCTGCATCACCCTGGTGGAATTCTATCCTGGCACCCGCCTTGATGGATTCGTTTTCGGCCAGTTGCAACATCTCACGAGAGATATCCATGGCATAGACGTTGGCCCCCCCGAGTGCGAATGATATTGCGAACCGCCCTCTGCCGGTTCCCACATCCAGAACGTCTTTTCCCTTCCAGTCGAACTGTTCGGTGGCGTAGCGTACCTGTTTCTTGAAATGCAGGGCAAGCAACGAGTCTCCGTCCTCGGGGTTCCACCACCTGGCAACCGTGTCCTCGTCGCTGAAGTACTCTTTCGCATCGTCTCCGGATCTCATTACAAGCTTCATGAAAGCCCCCAATCAGCATAAAGATGGTGTCCGGAGCCAGGTTGCAACCGGGAAACGTACGTGTTTAGCTAACCACAAGATTATACAGTCCGCAAAGCTGCGGCGCAGCCATTTCCACAAGATTTCTGTGTTAATCTTGTGTGATCTCGTGGTTTTTTGTCTCAGCTAAACACATACCATTATCGGGGCGCAGTCTTCGCTCAATTACTGCCGCTATAATTCCAGAAGCCACCACCATCGACACGAACGCCAGAATGCCCTGCCGATCCGAAAGTTAGGTAGTGTTATGACACCAGCAGGTCATGTCAAGAGCAGGGTCAGAGCACCACACACAAAAACCACTGAATGGCAAACCACCAATGTCCAGAAAACACCGGAAGAGATGGAATAAAGAGATTGCGGCACAGCAGATCGAGCGGCTCTTCGAGCTTGCGGGATCGGTGTCTGGTGCACGTCCAGAGTTGAGTGACCGTTACGTGTATCTGGCAAAACGGATCGGAATGCGGCACCGGGTGCGCATACCCGCCCATCTGAAGCATAGAATGTGCAAGCACTGCGGAAAGTACCTTGTTCCGGGCAGAACATGTAGAATAAGGCTGAGCGGCACCTGCGTAGTTGTGACGTGCTTCTCTTGCAACAGACAGATCAGGTATCCATATCATGGTAACAATCATACTCCCAACCAGAAATGAAGCCGAATCCATCGGCGAAACCATCGAACACGTACGTAGCGTCTGCTCTGAGCGAATCATTGTGGTCGATGGGCATTCCACCGATGAAACTGCTGATATCGCGGAGCAGATGGGAATTGAGGTCATATTCGACAACAAGAAAGGCAAAGGGGATGCGCTCAGGGTAGCTTTCGATTATGTGGACGACGATGTTCTCTTTCTGGACGCTGATTGCACCTATCCGGTCGAGCGCATCCCCGAGTTCATCGATGCGCTCAAGAGTTACGATGTCGTGATCGGCGAACGTATGGAATTCACAGAAGATTCGCTTCCGCGCCTCTTCAGAGTCGGTGATTGGGCATCGAGGACGTTCTTTTCGTTGTTGTATGGTGCGAGACTCGACAATCTCTCAGGACTCCGCGGCATGACCGGAGATGCGATCTCGCAGATGAAGCTTGCGTCAGATGGCTTCGGAATCGAGACCGAGATAACAGCAAAGGCGGTGCGGCTGAATCTACGGATCAAGAAGATTCCGATCGCGTATCGGCCTCGTGCCGGCGAGTCGAAGTTCGGTCCGATCAGGGATGGGTTTGTTGTTCTCAAGGCGATTATCCGGTATCGTGTGGTATCGGTTGGGTGAAGTGTGAAATTGGGGGGTCGAGGTCAGTTGTCACAGCCGTTCTGGCAGACTTTTCTCATGCAGTTTTATCGCAGCCGTCATAAATATCACCAGAAATACCGCGAGGGCTCCGAGATCAACCAAAACCGGATAGTAACCAGCGTCTGCACCCTGGAAGGAGTATCTGCACAGATCGGTTATGTAGGTCAGAGGCGAGAACATTGCCAGCGTCCGCCCCCACGATGGTAGATCGCTTATCGGGATGAAGACTCCGCTCACAAAGATCAGCGGGAACTTCACCATCATTGATATCATCATCACCGAGGATGTTACGCTTGTCGGTGCTGCCGAGAATATCAGCCCCATTGCAGAGAAGCAGAACGTAGCCAGCACGATGCCTGCGGCGAGGGTGAGCGGGTGCATAACCACGACTCCGAACGCCATTCCAAGGAGTATCGGGACAAAGGAGATCGCAATTCCGAAGAGCACCGATGCCAGCACGTCTCCAAGGAGAACTGTCGTGATTGTGACCGGTGCTGCCGCAATCCGCTCCAGATTCCTGCTCTGCGTCTCGATAGGCGCAATGACCGGCGCAACCGATGTCGATGCGAAGAATATCGTCATGCCCATCAGCCCTGCGATGAGAAAATCGACAGGAAGATCTCTTCCCATCATGAACGCCAGAAAGAGGAACGTTGGAGAGAGGATGCCAAATATGATCACCGGTCCGAGCAGATAATAGATTCTGATGTCCTTTTTGGCGATCGCACAGGCGCGTCTCACTTGATCCGGGATATTGTGAACCATCATCCAGCCCTCCCTTCTCCGGTGAGTTTGATGAAGACGTCCTCGAGTGTTGGTGTGAGCGTGTTCAGAGTCACGATCGTACGATCGGTGGATCTGGCGTAATCCACCAGCCGGGATATCGTGCTGCCGGGTTCGTCTGTGTATAATTGCAGTTTATCCCCGCTCGACCGCACCTCAAGAACTTGCGGTATGTCCGGAAGATCAGAGACACTTACATGCGTGTCAAAACTTATCTCAACCCATTCCAATCCACCGATTCTCGTTTTAAGCTTCTCAGGAGCATCTGTTGCCGCTATTCTCCCATGGTTGATGATTGCAACCCTGCTGCACAGTTGGTTCGCCTCCTCCATGTAATGGGTGGTGAGAAAGATTGTCGTGCCGGCGTTGTTCAGTTCCCGCATCATCTTCTTTATCAGTCGTGCGCTCCGGACATCCAGACCTGATGTTGGCTCGTCGAGAAAGAGGATCGCAGGGTCGTTCATGAGCGCCATTGCGATTGTGAGCTTCTGCTTCATTCCCTTGGAGAACGTCTTGACCTTGTGATCCCGCCGGTCATACAGATCGAACTTTGTTAGGAGTTTCTCTGCCCTCTCTTCAGCAACTCCTCTGGAAACGCCGTACAATTCCGCCATGAACTGCAGGTTGTTCCATGCGGAAAGTTCGTTGTACGCGTTTGATAGCTCCGGAACGACTCCTATCAATTGTTTGGCTTTGATCGGATCCTGCTCAATCCCAAAACCCATGATACTGATTCTGCCAGAGGTTGGTTTTATGATTCCTGTGAGCATCCGTACCGTTGTCGTCTTACCCGCGCCATTCGGACCCAAAAAGCCGAAGACTTCGCCTTCTTCCACCTCAAAGCTGATGCGATCCACTGCTGTGAGTTCATTGTAATTTTTCCTGAGTTCTGTTACCTCAATCACGTTCTTCATGATCTTGCACCTCGCTATCCAGTAAATTGATGACTATCTGTTTCGTTTTCAGTTTCCAGACCTTCTCGGGCGCGCCGCCGCCCTTCTCCCGGTACTCTGAGACCTCGATTATATCCGCGCGATTCAACTCAGAGAGATGATAGTACAGTCCAGATGATGTTAGTCTCATGCCGCGCTCGGTCAAGAATTCGTATATCTCTTTTGTGCTCTTGCTACCCTCTCCGATGAAATCGATGATATCCCACCGTGTAGGGCAGTGAAGCGCACTGATGTATCTACCGAGTTTTTGCAGTTGTGGGTGGCAATTGCACATTGTATCACCTGAATATTACAGTGGTTTACTGTAACATTGTGGTCATTCTTTAAAAGAGTTTGGCAGTCACACAGTCACGAGGTTCACACACCGCGCCAATGATCTCACCGGAAGTAACACGATAACCAAAAAGTTTATTAACGATCAAGATCTATGGTGATTCTGCACGTGTTGTGTAGGTGTACAAAGGTGGACATCGCCTCCGTTCATCTTTGCATATCAGGGGTGAGCAAGTTCCTCCTCGTTTCCATCCCTACACGTGGATTATGAGGGGGGTGGGCTTCTTTTGTTTCCGGATGTGGGGTGGGGAATCACCGCATCATTCGCGTGATTCCCCTATTCGCTTGAGAAATCTCGGATAAGCGACAGCAAACCGCCTCGCCACCACCGACCGCAATCTTCAGTTCATCGCCACCGACCGTTCCGATGACATGGTGCGGAATGTCGTGCACCTGCAACACACTCGTGACCGCTTCTGGATCCGGTGTTGCAAGGATTGCGCGCCCATGGGACTCAGAGAATAGCAGCGCATCAGCGCGCAGCGCGCCACCCGCAACACCCACGCCAGTAAGGTCAATATCCGCACCGATCTCCTGCGCCATCTCAGATAGCGCAACAGCAAGCCCCCCGTTTGAGACATCGTGGGCTGATGTGACGCGTCCAGTGCAGACCGCTGCCCTCACCGCATCGATTGTCCTCTGCGAATCGGACGGATCTGACGGTGACGCGGGGACGCTTCCGCCAGCGCAGCCGTAGATCGAATAGTACTCGCCCCCGCCGAGTTCATCAGCGGTCGTACCGACCAGGATTATCGTGTCTCCGGCATCCGCAAACCCGGGTCCCGGGATCTGATGCGTCTGGTAATTCTCGATAATTCCAATCATGCCGATGCTCGGTGTCGGCGGAATTGCGGTCTTGAATTCATCACTCTCGTTGTAGAACGAGACATTACCCCCAACAACAGGAACCTGAAGCGCTCGAGCCATATCCCCAATTCCGCGCACGGATTCTGCAAACTGCCAGTATATCTCTGAATCCTCCGGGTCTCCAAAATTGAGGCAGTTCACAAGTGCAATCGGGCGTGCGCCCTTGCATGCGAGGTTCATCGCGTTCTCGAGAACCGATCCCGCGGAACCGCGGTACGGATCGCGTGTGATGTGCGCCGGGTTGCAGCCGCACGAGAGCGCAAGCGCGGTCTCATCGTCGATTCGCAGCACGCCTGCGTCATCTCCCGGCTTGACAATGGTTCGTATCTGAACCTCGTGGTCGTACTGGCGGTAGACCCACTCCTTTGATGTGATGTTTGGGCTTGCCATCAGTTTCAGGACTCTGGTCTTCAGATCATCCGCAATCTCCGGATTATCTCCCCCCATACTCCCAGATTCCGGTCCGGATACTGAGCCGGATTCGGGCTTCTCTGGCTCGCTCTCGAATTCCGGCGCACCCCCGGAGATGAAATTGATGGGCAGATCCACAACGACCGCTCCCTTGAACGTGACCAGATATTGCCCATCGTCGGTGAATTCGCCGATCACGCTGCAATTAAGGTCGTACTTCTCTGCAATCGCAAGCACCGCCTCTGCATCTGCCGGATCAACCTCAAGCACCATCCGCTCCTGTGATTCAGCGATCAGAATCTCGTACGGCGTCATTTTAGACCCACGCAAGGGGACTCTGTCGAGATCGATGTGCAAGCCCAGATCTCCTTTTGCACCCATCTCTGCGCTTGCGCCGACGAGCCCTGCCGCGCCGAGATCCCGGCATGCGAGCACGTAGCCCGCATCGATTGCCTCAAGAACCGCTTCTATCACCAGCTTCTCTGTGAACGGGTCGCCGATCTGAACGCTTGATCGATCCTCGGACTCGGATTCCTCTGATAGGTCGCGCGATGCGAACGATGCACCCCCGAGCCCATCTCGCCCGGTAGTCGATCCCATCAGGATGAGGGCATCGCCGGCGCGTTGCGCTGTTGCGGTGACGATGTTCTTTTCGTGCGCAAGCCCGACGCAGACCACGTTTACGAGCGGATTACCTGAGTACGCGTCCTCAAAGAACGTCTCGCCGCGAACCACTGGAACGCCGATGCAGTTCCCGTATCCGGCAATACCCTCGACAACATGCTCGAAGAGGTAGAGGTTCTTTGGTTGGTCAGGCATCCCGAAGTACAGCAGATCCATCAGCGCGATCGGGCGTGCACCCATCGAGAGGATGTCACGGACGATTCCTCCGACGCCGGTTGCAGCGCCGTTGTAGGGGTCCACGTATGACGGGTGATTGTGGCTCTCCATCCCGATTGCGAGGACGAGGTCATCCTTCAGGCGCACGATTGCGGCGTCATCGCCGGGACCTATGATTACGCGCTCGCCATCTGTTGGGAATGTGCGGAGGTGCTTTGCGCTCGAGCGGTACGAGCAGTGCTCGCTCCATAGGTTCAGGAAGCAACCTTCCTCGACCGGGTTTGGCGGTCGGTTCAGTCGTTTGGTGATGGTTTCGAGGTCGGTTGGTGGTAGCAGGGTCCTTGTGGATTATCTGTCTCTATCCGGATAAATGTGATTTGGTTCGGGATCCGGACGGGCTTGGCGCACACTCATGCGGTTCAAATATCGCATTTCTTATTTCACCTATCCGCTTGAATCCACCAAAAGTCGCATCATCCACGCAAGACCTCGCCCCGACTTCTACATACACTCACGCCAGCCGCCCCAAAGTCACCGACTCCGCAATGAATTGTGTGGCATCACAAGGGGAGTCGCGTATGTCGCACTGATCGCAAACAGACGTGGAGCGGGGACGATTACGAGTTCACAGGTTCTTCCTGCGCATCCACAACCATGCCCCGAGCAGGACAAACTCGGCTGAGACGATCAGCGGCAGCGACATCGGGTGCGTGTAGATCGGTTTTTTGCGAATCTCAACGACGGTTGCGTACTCAAACGTGGTTTGAGTGCCGTTCAAAAACTTGCGTGTGGCGCTTGCACCGGTGACTGTGGCACGACCATTCACTTCAATCTCGGAAGGCTCCCTGATTCCGGCAACCGACGCAATCTCCACGTTCGCAGGGAGGGTGATCGTCCGAGAGGTGATTCCGGGGTGCCCCTGAATCCAGATACTGTGTCCGCCATGGTCGAGCGGTGTCGCAACTCCGTATTCCAGCGTGCTGTTGATCAGAAACGTTCCGGAGACGTTCGTAACATCCACAGCAACACGTTGCATCTCGAGAAGAGAGGAATCACAATCAACGACGATGTACGAAGTGCTCCATGCAAGAAGAGTCTCCTCTGCCCGCTCTATGTACGTAGAACGACCGCCGGCGAGGTCCCTTTCAACGATATCGGCATCGTTTCCAGTATAGGTCTCGCTGATCCTGGCAACGATTGTGTCCGCGCCGACGTCGATACGGTCAGTGTAGACAACACCTGCCGATGCGGTTCCGGATGCGAGCAGTAGCAGTAGCAGTAGCGGCAGTAGCAATGGCAGCACAACAGGAAGGGTTGGTGATCTCTTCGTCCTGGAAACGGACAATTGCGAACCGCTGATGAACGCAGATGAACACAGATTCGTTGAGCCGGGATCTGCGTGTATCTGCGTGTATCTGCGGATGATCAGAATCGAAAATAGGGGACTTTTTATCATCTTCCGGAGTGGGTTTTGGAAAACCGCAGAGAGCACAGAGGACATAGAGAAAAAGCAACTCTCTGTGCCCTCCGCGTCCTCTGTGGTTAATCTCCTTTGCAATAACCCATCCATCCGGAAGGAATTAAAAAACCACGAAAATATCACAGACATCATGGATACAGCCCGATATTCAGCTTTGTCCCAAATGACGACGGTGCAACGAACTCGACAGTCGTGCTTGCGCCAGCCTCTGGCAGGATATTGATACTGATCGCGGCTCTGGGGTCAATTGTCAGGTCTGCCTCCCCAAGTCTGGGATCAACATCCTTGAGATCAGTGAGCGTCGCCACATCCGAGCACGTATCGCTCGGCGCTGTCAGGATCATGATCTTCACGAGATCACCTTTGTTCATGATCGGAGTATCCAGGCTAAACGAATCATCCTCATCTCTGATCTCCTCAGCGATAAAGAACATATCCGCACGCATGAAGTACTTGTCGGAATAATCGCCGGTGGTTGCCTTGGTTGCGTTATACCCAAGGTGAACCGTTCCCGCGCTGGTCTTGTTCACGTAGGCGGCATCTGCGCCGATTGTCGCGTCCGGGTACGGCACCTGTATCTTTGCGAGGCTCTCAACAAGCAGCCGGTATGTGGTGAGACGGTCGGACGACGTGCTTGAAAACGTACCGTCGCTCACATTGGTGGTATTGGTGTCGAGCGTCCCTGCGATGTACATGAGATCATGCACACTGGTTCCATCGGTTATCGTGATTACGACCTGATTCAGATCAACCGGTTCGCTTCCCACCTTCAAGGAACAGCGCAGATCGAGCCGGTCGACCGTATCAGAGAACGTGTCATCGTCGCCGCTCGAAGAATTCGTGCCACTGCGCGCACCCTCAATCGAATCGATGTCAATATTCGACGACACCTCTTTTGTCGCCTCCTTTCCAGTGCTCTGCGCTTTCTGCTGCAAAACTCCCGATGTCTGAATCAGAACAGCCGCAGCAACAGCAGCGACAAGAACCATGGCAATAAAAATGATCAGGGTGCCGATGCCTACCTGTGCACGGCAGTCCCCGATCAATTTCATGGAGGTCGTATCAGATCACGGATACAGATCCACGCTTGCATGTGTTCCGAATGACGAGGGAGTCGCAAAGTCAACCGTAGTTCCCGCACCACCCTCCGGAATCATGCCGATCGTGACCGTGGTTCGTGGCATGACGCTCATGGATGACTCACCAAGAGTCTCGTTGTTCGCGGGATCCCGGGTCCATGCTGAGCTGATATCAGTGTCCAGGTCATTTGGTCCTACCAGGAGTATTACCTTCACAAGGTCTCCTGTGTTCATCACAGGGTTGTCGCCGGTGTATGACTTGTCATCGTCCCTGATCTCCTCGATTACGTAGAACTTGTCGCAGCGACCGAAATATGTGGAACTGCTCGTGTTTCCGATACGGTTGGTATTAGAGGTACCAGTCTCCGAATAGATCACATTACCATCCTCATGCGCATCAGGGTACGCCTTTATGAAGTAGTACAATGTCTCTTCGCTGTCATCAACCCCATCCCGAACCTCGAGCCGGTAGTAAGTACTGACATTGTTTACGTCGCCACCGATCCTCGGAGCATCATCGCCGTCTGTTGCGTTGAGTTCACCGTAGATGTAGCGGAGATCGTTTGTAGTCGTACCATCGGTTATGGTGATCACGACCTGGTTCATGTCAACAGGCTCGCTTCCCACCTTGAGCGATGCTCGTATGTCCAGCCGGTATATCTCATCTGAGTATGTGTCCCAGTCGGATGCGGACGAATTGCTTCCGCCCCTCCAGCCTTCAATCGAGTCGATATCGATGTTTGAGGAGACCTCCTTTGTTGCCTCCTTTCCTGTGGTCTGTGCCTTCTGCTGCAGAACTCCTGATGTCTGTATCAGAACAGCCGCAGCAACCGCAGCGACAAGAACCATCGCAATAAAGATGATCAGAGTTCCAATCCCCACCTGGGCACGGCGATTCTGCGTTATATTGTTTCTTTTCATGATTGTTCACCTCATGGATACACGTCTACGCTTACATGTGTTCCAAATGACGATGGAGTCACAAAGTCAACTGTAGTTCCCGCACCACCCTCTGGAATCATGGAAATCGTGATCGTGCTTCTCGGATCGAGATTGAGATTCGCCTCGCCAACAAGCGGATTGTTGTACTGGAACTTGGAGTCAGAGCCGTCCTTTGCCACACCCTGGAGCCAATCGTCGCCCTCGCCTGTGACGATATTATTCGGACCGGTTAAGAGGATTATCTTCACAAGGTCTCCGGTGTTCATCACCGGATTGTCAGTGGTATAGGACTTGTCCTCATCCCTGATCTCCTCGATTACGTAGAACTTGTCAGCGCGTGCGAAGTACTCATCCTGCAGCGTACTGCTGATCTTGCCGTACGAATCACTCGCTGCGGTTGTGTTGTTGGTGAAGACCCCGGCATCCACAGCGATCACCTCGCCTGATGTCCCTGTCGTTGATGATGCCGCCTCACTCCATATAACGGCAGTGCCATTGCTGGCTTCGAGTGTGTAGCTTGCAGCACTGAGCCCAGTTCCGTTGTAGTCACTGTCAACATGCGCATCAGGATGTGCATTCCTAAATATGGTCATGGCAGCGGTGTGACCGTCCGCACCGTTTGTATGCGTTGTGGTGGTATCGCCATCCACCAGTAGCCGGTATGTCGTATTCGTAAGACCTGCCCCACTCGCACTCGATGTGTATATCCCACTGGACGCACCGGTTATCGCCTTCGCGACAACGAGTGACCCTTCGATGTATCTAAGATCGTTTGTCATCGTGCCATCGGTTATGGTTATTACCACCTGGTTCATGTCAACAGGTTCGCTTCCCACCTTGAGCGATGCTCGCATGTCCAGCCGGTAGATCTCAGAAGAGAACGAATCGTTCTTGGACGTTGACGAATTCAGACCGCCCCGCCATCCTTCTATCGAGTCTATGTCGATATTACTGGAGACCTCCTTTGTGGCTTCCTTTCCTGTGGTCTGTGCCTTCTGCTGCAAAACTCCTGATGTCTGAATCAGAACAGCTGCAGCAACTGCTGCAACAAGAACCATCGCAATAAAGATGATTAGCGTGCCGATTCCCACCTGGGCACGGCGATTTCGCATCATAGTATTCCCCTTCATAATTCTCCACCTCATGGATATAGATCCACGCTCGAATACGTGCCGAACGACGACGGCGTAACAAATGTGACGTCAGTCGATGCGCCACCCTCAGGGATCATGGAAATTGAGACCGTGGTTCTTGGATTGAGTGTGAGATCAGCCTCACCTACAAGCGGATGATTACTCTCCAGTTGCGCATCAGTTGAGTCGGCTTCACTTCCAAGTGCGGTGTTTCCGGTGACCGTGCTTGCCGGTGCCGTGAGTATGATGATCTTCACGAGGTCTCCGGTGTTCATCACAGGATTGTCCTTTGTGAATGACTTGTCATCGTCCCTGATCTCGTTGATTATGTAGAACATGTCGCCGCGTGCAAGATAGTTCGTAGCATCGGGATAGTCCGTCGAATTGAAGACACTTGCATTCACCGCGATCACATCACCGGATCCTTCCGTGTCCGGAAGACTCCATAGCACCGAAGTGGAGTTACTGACATTGTTATCAGTGTCCACATGCGTATCAGGATATACGCGCCTGAATACTTCCAGGAGATCGGCGCTACTGCTTTCATCAACCAGTATCCGGTATGTCGTGTTTGTGATGCCCTCGGCGGCATTCAGCACCCATGTCCCGTTTCCAGCGTCAACATAAGCCGTATCGGTCACGATATCTCCTTCGATGTAGCGGAGGTCGTTTGTGGTCGTGCCGTCTGTTATCGTGATTACGACCTGGTTCATGTCAACTGGCTCGCTTCCCACCTTGAGCGATGCTCGTAGATCGAGCCTATATATCTGACTCGAGAAGGTGTCGGGTTCGCTGCTTGAAGCATCCGTACCGCCCCTCCATCCTTCTATCGAGTCGATGTCGATATTACTGGAGACCTCCTTTGTCGCCTCCTTTCCTGTGGTCTGTGCTTTCTGTTGCAGGACTCCTGAAGTCTGAATCAGTACTGCTGCAGCAACCGCAGCGACAAGAACCATCGCAATAAAGATGATTAGAGTTCCAATCCCCACCTGAGCACTGCGATTCTGCGTTATATTGTTTCTTTTCATAATTTACCCCCTCATGGATATAGCTCAACGCTTGAGTGTGTGCCAAACGACGACGGTGTCACGAAGGTGACGTCAGTCGATGCACCACCCTCCGGGATCATGCTGATGCTGACAGTCGTTCTCGGACTGAATGTGAGATCGGATTCACCAACGAGCGGATAGTTGTCAGTGAGGGCAGTATCATCCCCCCCATCAAATAATTCACCGGCTGTGACTGTACTTGGTCCAGTCAGGATGAGGATCTTCACGAGATCCCCGGTATTCATTACCGGGTTATCCTTTGTGAATGACTTGTCCTCATCCCGGATCTCGTTGATTACGTAGAATATGTCACCACGCATCAGATACTGGTCCTGAGTTGTGTTGTCGTAGAGGTGAGTTTTGTTATCCTCAATCGCGCTGTAACTAGCTCTAAACACACCAGCGTCGACTGCGAGTATGGAACCCGTATCGTACGGATCTGACCACACATACGGATCGGTGTAACTGTAGGTGATACCTGCACCCGCGTTACTATCCTTCGCCACAAAATGGTCATCCACATTGGCATCCGGATACGCTCTCTGGATGATGTCGATTGCAGCCTCGTTGCTTGTTGTGGTGCCGGAACCATCTCCATCAATCAGTATCCGGTATGTCGTATTCGTGATACCTGTGGCTGCACTTGCCGTGTAGTTCCCGGTTCCGCTGCTGCCAACAAGCGCCTTCGCGGTCACGATATCTCCTTCGATGTAGCGGAGGTCGTTTGTGGTCGTGCCGTCTGTTATCGTGATTACGACCTGGTTCATGTCAACAGGCTCACTTCCAACCTTGAGCGATGCACGCAGATCGAGCCTGTATATCTGACTCGAGAATGTATCCTCAACACTCGAGGACGCATTCATGCCGCCCCGCCATCCCTCGATTGAGTCGAGGTCAATATTGCTGGAGACCTCCTTTGTTGCCTCCTTTCCTGTGGTCTGTGCCTTCTGTTGCAAAACTCCGGAGGTCTGGATCAGAACAGCCGCAGCAACCGCTGCAACAAGCACCATTGCGATGAATATGATCAACGTGCCAATCCCCACCTGAGCCCGATCGTCTTTGCTAGCCCTATATGTATTCTTTGTCTTCATGAGACCTCCCTCATTGTTGCCCAACCCGTTACCCAACGCTCCCGTTGTTGTAACTGTATAAAGATATAAAACACTACATCTACATATAGTTTTTGGTTGGAAATATCAAACCCGAGGGGTTTTTCGGGCTCTCTGGCATCTTCCGTGACATTGACCCCGAGCTCTATCAGATTAATCATCTATTCAGCCGCTCGATATCGGTTTTGCAGAGTTCTTCCGGTCAGTTGAAAATATAATGAACCGCTGATAAATGCAGATGAACGCGGATTTGTTAATCAGGCATCTGCGTAAATCTCGCGTGCATCTGCGGTTAATAGAATTGAAAGAAGCCATAGTAACCAGAAAGGTATGTGTTTAGCTGATGTGAAAAAACCACGAGATTAACACAGAAATCTTGTGGAAATCTGTGCAATCTTGTGGTTATACTTCACACCGGCACAGATTGAGCTTTTTCAAATCAGTTGATATCGAATTCGTGGGATTCGTCCATTCGTGATAAAATCACGAATTCAGACGAATATCGCGAATTACACGAATTTACACCCACATAATCTATTTATTACACTTAAAAATTTGAATTATTCCGTATGAGTGAAATTCATGCCCTTGTTTTGTGGTCTGTCGATAAAAAGCGCAGTTTATGCCGGTGCTGAGTATAGCTAAACACGTACGATTCAAGAAGACCAGATCCAGGATGCTTGCGGACTTCAATCGCCACACCAATCGTCTGTTCAGTTAATGGTTTCCTCCTTGGTCTGTTCTTTCCATTCTGTCACAGAGCATTTCCGCTCTCTGTGGCTACTATTTTTCAAAATGTGTCGAAAAACTGTGGCTTTTTATTCTTTGCAACGTTCTCGTTTCTCCGATCTAACGCAAGGTCGCAAAGGAATCACACGCCACACGCAATCGCATCCTTCACTCGCCCGATCGCAGAGACCGCGTCACAACCAGCGTCAAACGGCGCCGTTCCATCAATATCCGCCTGCACCAGACCCGCATCGTACGGGATTGTGCCGATGACAGCAATTCCTAGTTCATCCAGGCGTCCACCGATTATGCCAACGCTGCGTTCGTCTGCCCTGTTTACAACGGCTACCAGCCGCTTTATCCCGATCTCTCTACTCAGCTTCTGTATCCGTGCCGCGGTCGCAATTGATCTCGCGCCGGGCTCAACCACAACGATCATCAGATCGACCCCGCGAGCGGTTCCGCGCCCGAGATGCTCGATTCCAGCCTCCATGTCAATAATCACGATGCTTTCTTCCCGGAGCAGCACGTGGCGCAGCAACGCACGCAGAAGCGATGACGCAGGGCACATGCACCCGGATCCGCCGGTGTCAACGGTTCCCATCGTGAGCATAGAAACCCCGTGCTCGGTTACGCCGAACCGCTCAACGATGTCGTCCACCTTCGGGTTCAGCTTGAATACGCCACCTGCTCCGGTGCCAGCCCGCTCCTCGATCAACTTCTTCTGCTCGGCGAGCGGGGCGGGCGGGTGTTCGATGCCAATTGCGGACGCAAGGTTCATATCCGGGTCTGCGTCGATTGCGAGGACTGCAAAGCCATCCTCTACGAATAACCGGGCGAGTGTTCCCGCAAGAGTCGTTTTCCCGACGCCGCCTTTGCCTGTGATTGCTATCTTCATTATGGCTCCCTCAACGATCTGTCTAAAATCGCCTTGCCGGATAATGAAGGTAACTCTTCAATGGCTCATGGCAGAACGCGTCTTCAAGCCGCGCAGGTCATGCGAATGCCGGATCTACGACTAACTCGGATCCGCACCCCCTGCTGTAATCTGCAGGATCATGAGTGCGTCAAGTGAGGTGACCTGCCCATCACCGCTAACATCAGCAACGTTGTCCCATTTGCAACTTACCGCCATATCAAGCGCAATTGCAGAATCTTCCGATGTAACCGTGCCATCGCGGTTCACATCGCCGCGAAGGGGCTGTATTGTTGATGTTTCAAGCGTCAGCGTGAATGTTTCAGGAGTGACCTCAAGCCAGTATGCATTTATGGCAACCGTCCAATTACCAGCCAGCGGATCGTAAACAACGATCGTTTCGGGCTTCGTTCTGGGATCATCGCATCCTGGGTCGGTTATGGACAGGTTATTCGGATCAAACAGAATCATATCCATGTCATTCCACGTGTCTGTCCAGTCCAGACTGAGATTCAGTACGGGCACAGCAGGGAGATTGAATGTGTAATAAACCCAGTCTCCACCGCCCCAATATATCGATGGAGTGGCGTACCTCCAATCCTCATCGAGAACCCCGGTAATCTGTGGGGTTTTGGTGTAATCCCATATCACATTCAGAGAAACAGGGATTAGAATATCCTCTACTCCATCAGTTACCCAAATGCTGCCTTGGTATGCACCAACTGTCCCATCGGGAACATCCATCACTGCACCGAAGTTTACAGTCCCTCCTGCCGGAACTGTCAGACTCGCGGGCAAGGTCATCCAGTCACCGGCATCGCCCGCCGATCCGGTTATGTCCACGGTTTTTGCGCCGGGATTGTTATTTACCACCGTAAACGTCTTCGTGTAGATTCCGGGCTGCACTCTCCCGACAAACCACTCGGAATCAACGATTGTGCCATCTGTCAAAGCATCGTATGAATCTTTCACATCCAGCCTTCCGGAACCCTGCTCCCGGACATCGGCATCACATCCCCCTTCACCATCTTCATCATCCCCATCTCCTTCGTAGACTATCAGTCCGTATGCCGTGCGTGCCAGGTTCTCGTCCGGAGTGCCTCCGTAGGCAACACGTGACCAGTTGTAAACACCCACGGCATCAGGCAAGATCCTGACCGCGTTTGCATCCCCGGAGTCGTCACCGGGCTCGGTTGGAGTGAAGTTTATAGTCTCAGGAAGAAGGTTCGGTGTGGTTGCTATGGGGTGCCTGGTCTTCAGTATCAGATCACCAACGTCGCTGTGTGCCCATCCCTCTATTGCATGGAGCACATTTAAACGGAGTTCGCGGTCCACGATCTGGTCCCCGTGCCGGCTGATCCATGATGCGATGTACCCGCTCTCGAGTAGCAGATGCCCGCCGCAGTCCACATAATCGAGAAGCATCTGCTTGTACACGGGATCTCTTATTGGAGTTGGGTCCTCCCCGCAACTCCAGACAACGATGTCATAATCACCCCATTCCGCATACAGAGTCTCATCAGACTCCTCGATCGTTACATCATATCCGATCTCCACGAAGACCGATTCAAAGACCTCCACGCTCTGATCGTCATCGGAACCAAGGTAATTCTCATCCTCAATTATCAGGACAGATCCTGTCGGGTTTTCTGCCACCCTGAGCCAGTTCTCTGAGTTCTCTATCAATTGCCGTTGTGTGGCGTTGTCGTCGATGTCATCCATGTCAAAGGCGCAGTACACAACTCTGGCGCCACCACCATTGCCACTGCTACTGATGATTGGGTCTGCGCCGTTCTTCAGCGCTCTTTTCATCTCCTGTGGTGTTAATCCCGGAATTGCCTGCAACAACAACGCGGCTGCCCCTGCTACATGTGGGCATGACATTGATGTTCCGCTGATGACCGCATAATCCTCTTCAATCTCCCAGAATGCGTTCGGCGCAATTATCTCGTGCCCGGGTGCCGCAAGGTCGATTGCAACCCGTCCATCGCCCGCGGGACCTCTTGAACTGAAATCAACGATTGCACCTTTGCTACCCGACGCCGCAACCGCTATTGCGCCATGAGAAACAGCCGGACTTCTGATTGTGGCTTCGCCGGGTCCATCGTTTCCAGCGGCTGCCACAACAACATATCCTGCATCGACAGCGTTTGTCACCGCAATTGACATGGGCTCGCTTCCGGTACCATCTTCCTGCCAATCTCCAAGGCTTATGCTTAGTATATCTACGTTTTGCTCTATTGCGTACTCAATTCCTTTTATAATCCACGACGTGTCTCCATGACCCGTTTCATTCAAGACTTTGGCATTTATCAGCGATGCTTCCGGCGCAACTCCGGTCATGCCCGTTGCCGCATTATGTCTACCCGCAGCGATTCCTGCACAATGCGTCCCGTGCCCGCACAGGTCATTTGTTGTGCTTTCGTCTGTAAAATTAGATTCGGAGATGACTTTCCCAACCAGATCCGGATGGGTGGAATCAATACCGCTATCGATGATTGCGATCGTAACACCACGCCCCTGGTATCCCAGATCCCACATCGCGGGCGCATTTATGCTGGCGTCGCCATAGTCGCCGATGCACGGGATTGTGATGTTGGAGGTGTAGTTTGTGCCAGATATTATCCAGCCGGTATCACCGGAGATCTTCGTAATCCTGAGGATCACCTCATCCCCCATGGATGTAGCTGGATCTATACCCGTAGTCTCCGCTGAAAATGGAATATAGTCAAACTCTTCCCCTATGACGGTCAGATCAGGGAAGGTTGCGACAGTAGTTCCGTTGATTATGATCTCTATTTTAAAGGTTGTTGAGGAGTTGCTCGCAAAGTATATCCCGTAGCTGTAATCGGTTCCGGTGATGTCTCCGTTGAGATAGTAATCACCCCAATCGAAACTCTCGCTGTTGTCACATAGTTCCATATCCGTGTAAACGCCATACGCAGTCTCGGGCTCTTCTAATAGATAACCATCGTAAGGGGGTATGGGACTATGTCCGAGGTATAGCCGGTCGGTGCAGTCGGATGCGGCGGAATTACCATCAACCGGTTCGATGAGTCTGATCTTCTTATCCAGCCAGACCTTCTTTACGTCCTCGCGCGCGGCAATCTCGTTTATCTTCCACGCAGGAACCTTTGCGGATACTGCGTTTATGATCCAGTGATGTGCCACATCCTCTGCCCGCATTCCATCCAGCGATTTTGAAAGTGGCTTCTGGGATTTGGCTGCTGCTGACTTTGCCACCCCCACATCAAACTTCGCCAACGGTTCCTTATCTTGCTCTTCCAGCTCTATTATAACTCCTATTTTGTTATTCGGTCGCTCTGTAATCTCCAGAGCAAGAGCTGACTCGATTCTCGATTTTTCCGAATTATCGGGCAGTGCTGATACCAAACTTGTAAATTGCAGCAGAACAATCGCCATAACTCCAAAGACCATACAGAATTTCCAGATATTCGATCTCATCTTCATTGTGTTTGCCTCACTGTGTACATATCCAATGCAGTGGCATTTTGCTCTCTTTTTGCACGATTCTGCGCTTCGATGTGCGCCTCCGCGAGATGCATATCGTGGCATGCCAAGCCATGGCGACGTCCGGAAGTACAATAAGCGATCTTTATATCACTTTCTTGGGACTATAGAGACTGCTACCAGAGCGCCATGCGCGGTATGTCATTTGTCTACCTGGTCATAAAGATTGCGGGGTTTCACCCATCCGGGACAGTTTAATCTATACTTCACACCGGCACGGTGCTGAGTATATTCCGGACAGTTGAAAAATATGTATGTGTTTAACTGAGGCAAAAAACCGGCACTGTTCAAAAATCCAGTGATAGCCGAACATTGTACCTCAGTCTCTCACCATTTTCAGCATGTTGCAGGTGGTAAAACTATTTCATGACGGATGTCACATCGGTTTCCCGTCTAA
>DAOVGE010000134.1 GCA_030672605.1 Methanosarcinales archaeon | reverse complement strand
CTTCGTCTTTCTCGTCTCTCTCGACTTTCTCGTTAAATCAGAGAAACGCAAAGACGCAAAGACGCGAGGGCGCAAAGGTTGGAAACCACAGAATCCATCAGAATCAGGGATAATCCTCGCTGTCGCCCGGACCAAAGACTGCTGCCTTCTTACTATTCAGGGATATGCCACCCATCTCCTCGTGGAACTCGATGAAATCGTCCTGCAATTCACAGTCACTCTATATGGGGCAGCCGAATACGACCGCATCATACCCGGCGAGCTCATCCTTGCTCGCATCTACCACATTCTTCACCATGACCTCTGCACCCACCTGCTTGAGACCTGTTGTCACATGGCGAGAGAGATCTTCTGTGTTTCCTGTGGTCGAACCGTATATCAAAATTGTTTTTGCCATTATTAACCCTTCCAGTACTTTCGCCTGTTTTGAATATAGGTTAGTGAATCTGTATGGTAATTAGGTAAATAAATAACAAACTCTAATAAAATTAGGAAAAAATGTAAAACCTTATCTCTACCTGGTTTTTTAGCATAACCGAATCTTTTTCGGACGCATGATCTGAATTGCTAAGCATGGACGATCCCGATCTTTTTCATTACGTGGTTCGGTTCGGAACTACTGGCTGATGACAGACAGGAATAGACTTAAGTGTTATTATGTCCGTTTATAAAAACGAGGTGTCGCCTATGGCAAAGTTTCAATTCCTATTACCAGTTGATGGTTCTGATTATTCCGATGTAGCCATCAAGCACGCCATACGAATGGCAGAGATGTACAACGCCGAGATTTCTCCGATCTATGTGGTAGATACCAGAGTGCACAAGGATGCGGAAGAGATCAAGGAGCGGACAGCAACCGGGCAATCGCTCGTGGACGCTGTGCGGAGCCAATGCAAGGATCGTGGAATCGGAGTTCTCGAGACAAAGGTTGTGGCGGGATCGCCATACCACGAGATCATCAGGGAGCAGCGGAATATCGATGCCAGCCTGATCATCCTCGGAGCCTGTGGTGCGGATAAAACCGACGGCGAGACTATTGGCAGCACCGCAGAGCGAGTGCTACGTGGCGCACGATGCCATATACTGCTGGTGCGTGACAAACTCGAGAACGATGAGTTTTACAGAAACATCCTGATCCCGTCGGATGGATCGGATGACGCCGGATATGCCGCAATCTTTGCTGCGAGTATTGCTCGTAGATATAACTCCGGTTTGATTGCATGTTCTATGATACGCACAGGCAGCAAGAAGGATCTGGCAGAGGCGGAGCGGATCACAAGCGACGTTGTAGCACTTGGCAAGGAGAAGGGCATCGAGGCAGAGACCCTGGTTTGGGAAGGAAAACCTGCTGTTGAGATACTCAAAGCGATCGATGCCAAGCATGTCGATCTTGCGGTGATCGGATACACAGGAAAGGGCGTTGTCTCCAGATGGGTGCTCGGAAGCGTATCCGAGAAGGTTGCGCGAAGAGCGCCATGCTCGGTCATGGTTGTGAAGAGCGCCCGTGCTGAGCGAGTATATACAGTACCGAAAAAGGTGTCTTGAATATGGTAAGATTTCAATATTTAGTAGCTGTTGATGGCTCATCCCGGTCAGAGGATGCAGTCGAGCATGCCGCACGGTTTACAGAGATATACGGTGCGGAACTGACCGCAATTCACGTGGTGGACTCCAGCGTGTACAAAGATCCGAATATCATCGAAGGTATGGAGACTGCCGGTGAACGATATCTCGAGAAGGTAGAAGAGATTGCGAAAGAGCATGGAGCAAACCTGTTGGAAGCAAAAGTAGTGGTTGGATCTCCATTTGAGGAGATACTTGACGAGGCATCCCGAATCGATGCGAGTGTGATCTTCATGGGCGCGACAGGAGTGTCTCACTCCGCCCACATCGGGACAATTGCAAGCCGTGTGCTCAGGGGTGCCGAGTGTCATCTCATGCTGGTGCGTGGCGGCGCTGAAGGCTACGAAAACGTCCTGATCGCAACAGACGGCTCAAAGGATGCTGAGTATGCAGCGCAGTCCGGATTGAGCATCGCAAGGAGGTTCAATGCGAAGGCATCCGTATGCTACGTCGCTGACAGAGTGGATATCGACGAGACGAGGGTGGTGACCGCCGGTGGTGTTGGCGCTGGCAGGCGTTATGGCGATGTGCTGAAACTTCCCAAATCCGCGGTAAAGAAGTTGCGTGAGCACATGCTCGATGAATCCACAAAGATTGCGGAACGAGTCAGAAAGATTGCGGATTCAAAAGGAGTTGAAGCGGAAATCATCGTGCGTGAGGGCAAACCTGCGCCCGAGATCCTGAAGATTGTGCGGGAAGAATGTAATGACCTGGTGGTGATCGGATCCGCTGGAAAAGGCACAATCTCCAAATTACTGGTCGGAAGCGTCTCTGAGAAGGTCGCATCAACAGCGCCATGCTCGGTCATAATCGTTCGCGGAACCCGGATGGAACGTGTCGTTCCGGTGGACGAAGACTGAATAGTGGGCACAATAAAGTATAGTTACTTACTATGCCGGGGTTTGGGGGTTAACGGTTAACTATGGAATCTGACGGCGTTTCAAAGCTCATCGAGCACAGATGGACGATCGCAGTCGCAGCGGGAGTCTTGTTTCTCATTCTGGCGATAATCTACATAGCGCTGCCGCTTCTGGATGGAATCATCCTTGGAGTGGTATTTGCTTATGTCGGGAGACCGATAAGCAATAAGTTATCGAAATACAAACAATTCGCTCCATTCATCGCAACAGCCTGTATAGTCACGCCGATCGCATTCATACTCGGAATAGGAGCGATTGAAATCGCAAACCAAGGTATCTGGGCGATAAAACATCACTCAGAGATCATGACGCAGTTCATAGCCACGATAAAGAGTCTGGGAATCCCGGAATATATTTATTCGGACATCTCGATAACTGTTGAGAATCTCACGCACACAATCATCGGAATCGCCGGGCAGATTCCGGCATTTGATTATGCGAAGAGGGTGACTGTTCTCGCAATCAACGCCATAGTCTCGATATTCGTCTGCTTCTTCCTCTTAAAAGACGGAGCCAAACTGGCTAAACTCATAAAGAACCTGCTGCCGAAAAACGGTCTTCCGATCGTCGATGTATTCCTTGTGCATGCCGACCGGATACTCTCCGGAATATTCATAGGCAATCTGTACGTTGCAATCGTTGCCAGCATCACATCGCTCTTTGTCTTCTACTTCTTCGACGTCTCGCATGTCCTCGCGATGTCAGCGCTAGTCTTTCTTGCATCACTTGTCCCGATATTTGCCGGATGGATGATCCTTGCGCCGATCTCGGTTGGCAGATACTTCGAATACGGACTCGAGAACGCAATCATATTCTATGTCATAGCCTCGACCATAATCTACGGACCGACCGAAGTTGTGCTCCGCCCGTACATCGTTGGTACAACATCGTACACGCACCCGCTGTTGATGATGCTGATGTTCATAGGCGGCGCGTTCGTTGCCGGTATCGCAGGCTTCTTCCTTGCGCCGATGCTGATTGGAATCTTGATCGCCATATACCGGACGCACGACGATCTTGCGCAGGGTAAAATTGAGATGCCTGACCTGTTGTAGGGGTAGCGCAGGGGTGGTGGTGGTGGCAGCGACAGGGAGTGTCATGTCATCTGGTGTTACAACGGTTTTATACCACTCCGCAAGTGTAATTTGGAACTCTTGACCGCCACAGATGTCACAGGAGTGCCGAAAGGGGGGGGGTGCGGAAAAAGCGTCTATAGGCTCTCTGGGACCTCTGTTGCGGAAAGTTACAAAAACAGGCTCTTCGCTATTTCGTGTGGGGATTTGGAAATCAAGGTGATCCGACCGGGGTGCGTCATGGTGATGAAATTCTCTGATTCTGATAGATTCTGTGGTTTCCAACCTTTGCGCCCTTGCGTTCCTCTGATTTAACGCAAAGTCACAGAGACGCAGAGACGCAAAGATGAAGGAGTAGCGCCCACGATTACTACAACGTGAGAGTTGGCTACTGCTATCGACCACAGAAAACGTTAGAACCAGGAAATTCTTTATTATTTTTTATAGATAATCAACCACAGAGATCACGGAGGAACACAGAGTTTTCATATTGACCATTACTCGTAAATCCCATCTTAAAACAG
>DAOVGE010000138.1 GCA_030672605.1 Methanosarcinales archaeon | reverse complement strand
CCAGTGTGTATGCAGACAACGCACCGGTATGCGACACTGAAATATTCGATCTCGGAATCCCCATACTTGGAATCTGCTACGGAGCCCAACTGATCGCACGCACTATGGGCGGGGATGTCAAACACACCGAAATGCGAGAATGCGGGAAGACCGAACTATTTGTGGATGACAGATCGGATCTCTTCGACGGAATCCGGGAAAAAACGACTGTCTGGATGTCGCACGGGGATCTGATCGGAAGCCTGCCCGCGGATTTTGATATCATCGCACACACAGCAGGATCTCCAGTTGCAGCATTCAGAAAAGAGCGTATCTATGGCATTCAGTTCCATCCCGAGATTGTGCACACCATAGATGGCGAGAAGATGCTCAAAAACTTCCTCTTTTCGATATGCGGGTGCGATCCCGACTGGAGTTCGGAATCATTCATCAACAGTGCGATCGACGAGATCAAAGCGGCAGTAGGACGCGGCAGGGTGATTCTTGGATTGAGCGGCGGAATCGACTCTGCAACCGTTGCTGTTCTGCTCCACCGCGCAATCGGGGATGAACTGACCTGCATCTATGTTGACAACGGTCTCATGCGGAAGAATGAGACCAAAGAGATCGTACACACATTCAAAGATAATTTCAAGATCAATCTTGAGGTTATTGATGCAGAGGATCGGTTTTTGGAGAGACTGCGCGGGATTAGTGATCCTGAGGAGAAACGAAAGGTGATCGGGGATGAGTTCATCAGCGTCTTTGATGAGGCTGCCGCGCGGATCGGGGATGTTGATTTTCTTGCGCAGGGCACGATCTATCCGGACCGGGTTGAGAGCGCAGCAACCTCCCTTCTTGCATCGCGCATCAAATCACACCACAACGTCGGAGCGCTGCCTGATGAGATGAAACTATGGTTGATCGAACCGATACGTGACCTCTACAAGGACGAGGTGCGCGCAGTTGCAAAGAAACTCGAACTACCTGACGACATCGTCAAACGCCACCCGTTCCCGGGTCCGGGTCTTGCAGCAAGGATCCTCGGAGAGGTTACGCCCGATAAACTCAAAATCTGCCGTGATGCGGGCGCAATCGTCGAAGAAGAGCTTACGAATTGGGGACTATATGATAAAACGTGGCAAGCGTTCGCGATGGTCGGAAACGATCTCGCAACAGGCGTTCTCGGGGATGAGCGGTCGCTTGGGCACATCGTGACCATCAGGGCGGTGGAATCAGTCGAAGCAATGACCGCTGACTTTGCCAGACTCCCGTACGACCTGCTGGAGAAAATCAGCAGCAGGATCACAAACGAGATCAGTGGCGTGACCTGGGTTGCTTATGCGATCTCGTCCAAGCCACCGTCCACGATCGAGCCGTGCTGACCCGAGTCTCTGGTCTCTGGCATCTCGCCCCGGTATTACGCGAACTACCAAAGAACCAAATTTTGCCGCCGACGTATCAGATTAGCCAAGCCGCGGTCTGACATCGCTCTGGTAGTACTCGTTCCACTCATCATAATCCATACTCGAGTTGCATGGCAGTTTCTCGCGGAACTCCTTTGTGAGTTCATAACAGCCGTCGCTGACCCACGGGGTATGGAAATCGAACTGGTCAAAGTCGCCCCACTCCTCAAGCAAGGAAAGCGGCGGAAATCCCACCTCGATGCACCTCTGGTAGAGCGGTGTGCCAGGATATGGGACAAAAAACGAGAGGAGAAAGTCCAGTTTCGCAAGATCGCTCTCTTCATGGAAGATATCAATCATCCGTTTCATCATCTCAAACGTGTGCACAATCTCGGTCTTTGTATCAATGCCCGGAATCCCGACCATGAACGAACCCCTCAGATCGATATCGTGTTCTGCGCAACTGTGTGTGCATTTGAGGATATGGTCAACCGATGCGCCTTTTCCCATAGCGTCGAGCGATGGCTGATACCCGCTCTCAAACCCAATGAAGACCTCCCGAATCCCCGCTCTCCGCAGAATCTCCCACACAGCGTCATCGAGGCGATGCAGATGCTCCATCCTTCCGTTTACGCTGACCAAATTCAGATGTAAGTCCATCTCGATTAAGAGTTCTGCGATTGCGCTGACACGCCTTGTACTGACAAAAAAGTCACTGTCCCTGATCATGAATGTGTCAATCCCGTATTCTGTGTGCAGCTTCGCAATCTCGGCGACAGTTCGCTCAGGGGTGAGGGCGGTCCATTTGTGCTTGCAGAATAAAGGCTCTGAGCAGAAGAAACAGTTTGCGATACATCCCCGGCTCGTTTCGTAATCAATGCATCGATCTCCGAACCGGTAGGACTTGATGTAGCGTTCCATCTCGATTAAATGGTATGGCATGTCGCAGAACTCGTTAATATCTAAAAACTCGCGGTCAGGGTTGGTTATGACCTTCACGCGTTCCCACCCCTGCGTCTGCATCCGTTCCTGCTCACACCCATGACCTCGCTCCGGTTCTTTGTAGGTGATCCCAGGCAGCCCTTTGAGACTGCGTCCGTCACTAAGCCGGTGCACAAGTTCCTGAAGCGTGCACTCGCCCTGCCCCCGCACCACAATGTCGATGTTCGGGTTCAGGATCGTCTGCTCTGGCATGGTGGATGGGTGGTAGCCGCCCCAGACGATCGGGAGTTTTGGGTATTTGGTTTTCACGGCAGCCGACACATCGAGCCCGTCCCGGATCTGGTAGCAGGTCATGCTACTCACCGCAAAGAGCAGGGCATCGCTGCATGCAGCAAGGATCTGTTCGGTATAATTCGCATCCACAACCGCACTGAATATTCTCACGTTGTAGTCATCCGCAACCATCCGCGCAATCGCAAGAAGGGAGAGTGGCGCATTGACAAGCGGGACTTTTGTGGATGTTGTGGCATGTTCTTCGACGTCTCTCACAGGCAATGGGTTGAATAGTACGACAGACTGCTTATCAGGGATTTTTCGGGATTGAAGTATATAAGTTTGATTTGCGACAGAACCGACGTTCATTGTGGTAACCTGCGATCTATTCGTATAAAAGTTGATCGAGCGTAGGTGTCGGGACTGTCACGTCGCCGCGGTGTTGGTGTCATTTTTGAATCTGTTAATCAGAGTCTCATGTCCGCTACTCAGGATTTCGGATATTCAAAAGGTAACTCCTTATACCCCGCCCTTCCTCGCGACGCGGTCGAAGAACCACATCTCAGTATCCCTTGGACCCGGATGCGCCTCAGGATGGTACTGCACCGAAAGAATATCGAGATCGGGATGCTCGAATCCCTCGATTGTACCGTCGTTCGTGTTGATCTGCGTGATCTTAATACCGGTCCCATCAATCGAGGCATTATCAACAGCAAAACCATGATTCTGTGACGAGATATAGACCCTGCCACTCTGCAGGTCCTTAACAGGCTGGTTTGCCCCCCTATGCCCGAACTTGAGTTTGTATGTCGCGCACCCGAGCGCAAGCGCTATCACCTGATGCCCGAGACAGATGCCTGCAATTGGTAGCGCGCCGGCAAGCTCTGACACCGCGCTAATTGCACTCTTAGCCTGCTCTGGGTCACCTGGTCCGTTTGAGAGAAATAGGATGTCAGGATTTGAAGACATAACTTCTGTTACGGTTGTTGTTGCTGGAAGGACAGAGATGTCGAAGTTCCTGCGCTTCAAACTTTCCAAGATGTTTTGCTTAATTCCAAGATCGATTAATGCTATTCTTTTTCCACGCCCCTCGATGTGATACGGTCTCTTACACGTCACCTGTGAGATCAGGTCGATCTCAGAGATATCGGGCTGCTCACGTGCGAGTTCCACGGCATACTCACCATCGATACCGTCGCTACTGCCGTCTACGATC
The DNA here is from genome assembly GCA_030672605.1 of Methanosarcinales archaeon. Lineage (GTDB taxonomy): Archaea > Halobacteriota > Methanosarcinia > Methanosarcinales > Methanogasteraceae > Methanogaster_C. Next base: position 401 of record DAOVGE010000138.1, on the reverse strand, counting down.
AGCGCAGCACGAAGCGTTCCGTGCTCCCTCGTCTTGATCGTGAGATGCCGGGTATCGATTCCCGCGATTCCGGGCTTGCCCTCACGCTCCAGAAACTCGTGGATGCTCTCCTTGTGCTGATGGTGCGACGGGTGGTCGCACATCTCCCGCACGACAAGCCCCTCTGCCGGCATCCCGGATGACTGAAACGTGTCAGGGTTAACCCCGTAATTGCCGATTAAAGGGTACGCAAACATCAGGATCTGTCCCCTGTACGATGGGTCGGTCAGCGCCTCCTCGTATCCTGTGAACTGCGTGGTGAAGACCAGTTCTCCGGAAACCTCGCATTCGGAGCCAAAACCAGTGCCGTGTAGGATCGTCCCGTCCTCAAGCCCGATAACAGCGTTCATGGTCTCTGGTAT
>DAOVGE010000117.1 GCA_030672605.1 Methanosarcinales archaeon | reverse complement strand
TCAATCGCTAAAAATGGGCGCTCATCAAGAAAATACAGCCCAAAAACGATTAAGGCTTACATTCACTATACAGAGGAACCCTTATATCTCAACTTTGGGGATTATATTTTAATCCAATAATCGACCGCCTGCGACCCATTTTTGCCCAATCTGCCCGCATTTTCCCGCAATCATGAAATCCCCTCACACCCCCAAAACCACTATCGAGTGACCTCATCATTACCTAACCAAAACCCGCATTTTCTCGCCTGTGTATGTGTAAGGTTTTTATGAAAAAAGAAGCATTTGTAAGCAGTAAACTGTAATATTTCTTTACACACACAGATCTCGTAACGATGGTATGAATATCTCGTGGTGCAAGCCACATAAGAAAAGTATGGCTATTGAAGAATAAGTTGGCCGAGATATTCAGAATCTTGAAAATCGGGGTGCTGCGGCACAATGTGAGGCTGGAACCTTACCCCTACACCGTGGAATAAGTGTGAAATTTGGCATGTTTCGAGGGGTCTTCTGATAGCGGTTTTTGGTTGGATTTAGTCTTCGGTATTTTGGGATTTTAGGGGTAATCGGATGGCTGCGGCTGTTTTTTGGGTTTCCAAAGTTGAGCTGATAACCCGCGAAGGCTAACGCATCAGAGACCGTGATTCGTTCGGGCACAAAGAATATCTCGCCATCGATTATGACTTTGATCAATCTCATGCGCTCATGCGCTCGCTCACGCGGCAAAATCTCGATTGCTTCGTACGGGCATGCGAGATAGCATGCCCCGCAGCCTGTGCAGTCAACGCTTCCGGGTTCGGTCGGGCACGAGACAGCATTCCTGCAGATCCCACAGAATCTGCATAGATGCAGGTTTCGTCTGGCGATTTGGAGATTGTGGGCTTGCATTGCAATTCTTATAGTTTCCGCGGCAGAAGACCCCGTTACTTGTAGCGGGAATGAATGTCGCCGATTGGTTGTATTCTCAACGTAGTGACAACAAGTTTGCACTATCATTCACTGTACAATAAAACTATCACTACAGAATCACCGATAAACGGATGAATGTCGTCACTTACCAAAACATTTAAGTAATGGTAAATCCAATAATGACATGATGCTGATAGCATACAAATACCGGATGTATCCAGACGAGGAGCAAAGAGAAATGTTTCTCAAACACTTTGGAGCGTGCCGTTTTGTATACAACTGGTCACTTGAGCAGAAGATCAAAGCATACGAGACTGATAAGAAGATTTTAACACGTTTCGATCTCAATAGCATGCTTCCAGACCTTAAAAAAGAGTTTGAATGGATGAAAGAAGTTAATTCGCAGTCATTACAAGAAGCAAACAAACGTCTTGATTCAGCATTTAAACGGTTTTTCAGAGAAAAACGTGGATTCCCAAAGTTTAAATCAAGAAAGAATCCTATCCAGTCCTTTCAAGTACCACAAAACTATATAGTAGACTTTGATACCAACCAGATAAGACTCCCTAAAATCGGATGGGTAAAAACAACCCTTCATAGAATGTTTGAAGGGATTTTAAAAACTGCAACGGTTTCAATGGCTGCAACCGGTAAGTTTTTCATAAGCATACTGGTTGAAGATGGAAGAGAAACACCGGAAAAAGAATCATTCGGATACGATAGCACCATAGGACTCGATGTGGGGATAGCAGACTTTGTAACGATGTCAGATGGTACTAAAATAGATAATCCAAAATTTTTGAGAGATTCTATCCAACGGTTGAAGCTATTACAAAGAAGAGAAAGCCGGAAAAAAAAAGGATCGAAAAACCGAGATAAGGCAAAGTATCGAGTCACAAAGCAACACGAGAAGATCGCAAACCGGCGTAAAGACTTTCTGCACAAACTAACTACAAAATTAGTAAGTGAGAACCAAGCAATTGCTGTAGAAACTCTTAATGTGTCTGGAATGATGAAAAATCACCACCTTGCGCAAGCGATTGGTGATGTGTCTTGGAGCGAGTTTTTCAGACAACTTGAGTACAAGTGTGAGTGGCGCGGAAAAACTCTGTTGAGGATCGGGCAGTTTGAGCCATCCTCAAAGATATGTAGTGTTTGCGGATCGATCAACAGCGGTCTGGAACTCTCTGATCGTAAATGGACTTGTGCAGAGTGTGGAACGCTTCATGATCGAGACGTAAACGCAAGCATCAACATAAAGAAATTCGCCCTTCAGGATCAAAACCTGATCGGTGTAGTTGCACCCGGGGACACCGGGGGTGGGCCTGTTGGAGATGTCATCAAGGGATGAATCAATGAAACAGGAAGGAAGCCCCGCTACTTGTAGCGGGGAGGATGTCACGATGAATACACGTATCTTCGCACATAAGGTATGCGATCGCTATTGAAGAGTCGTCGGGCGCCCGGTACATCCACAGTCAGGACTGGTAGAGCCGCATGCATCGCGCTGATCCTGATAACAGTCACGGTGCTGGTCACAGGTTGCGCCGATTACGGAGATGCGGAGCAGGGTATGGAACCGAATATGGAAAAAAGCACGGAAGAGAAGATGAAACAGAGCACAGATGCGAGAATCGCGCTCCCTGAACCGGAAGCAACAGGCGGGATGTCGATCGAAGAGGCGCTTTCCCGTCGCAGGTCTGTCAGAAGTTACAGGGACGAGCCGATCACGCTCGCGGACGTCTCTCAGTTGCTCTGGGCGGCGCAGGGCAGAACATCGAGTGATGGATTCAGAACAGCGCCGTCAGCAGGGGCGCTCTATCCGCTAGAGGTGTATCTGGTCGCTGGAAGCGTCGATTTACTCTCTGATGGCGTGTACCATTACCAGGTGGAGGGGCATGCGCTGCGAAAGATCAACGATTGCGACCAGCGAAGGAATCTCTCGGCATGTGCACTGGATCAGAGCCAGATAACGGACGCTGCCATCGATATCGTCTTCACAGCCGTCTTTGAGCGAACTACTGTCAAGTACGGGGACCGCGGAGTGCAATATGTGTACATCGAGGCAGGGCATGCGGCGCAGAACGTGTACCTGCAAGCAGAAGCGATCAATCTTGGAGTCTGCGCAATCGGTGCGTTCTACGAGGACGAGGTCTCCGAACTGCTCGCGCTGCCAGAGGATGAGGTTCCGGTGTATATACTCTCGGTCGGGAAGGTGTGAGACGGTAGACCGCAGTGAGATGGGGGGGTCATGTGGATGATATGATTTTGCGAGGGCGAGTTGGAAACATACTCCGTAAATCCTGCAAACTCCACATCGCAAGCCAGACGGTGTCCGCCATTGCATCTCGTAGCCAGCAGAAGGTGATGTATAGTTGAGGTATATGAGGCATGCGATGCAGATTATGCCACACTGGTGAAAGTCACTGAATTCATCCGGACTAAAAAGAGAGAAAGAGTTATGCCAGAAAGTACGAAACAGACCACCCAACGCGACATTGACCCATTGCCAGAGGACTTTGACTCGCTCGAAGAGTTTGTGGCATTCTGGGACACCCACAGCACTGCCGACTATGAAGACCAGATGGATGATGTGGAAATGCACATAGACATCCGGTCAAGCAAGGTATATTGCGCTGTGGCAAAAGACCTGCTCGCCCAGCTCCGAACACATGCACGACGACAGGGCGTGTCAACAGAGGCGCTGATAAACCTCTGGCTCCGAGAAAAGGCAACAAAAGCGGCATAGATCGGATGCGGAGTTATCCGTTAGGTGAAGATCAATAAATACCGCCTAAACAAGCGAATTTTTAGATTCACGTCGCATTCCGCACCCACCCCACTTGCTCCCACTCGCCCCCATCCCACCGTATACTCATCCCGTATACCCATGTACCCACTGTACAAAATCCCATGGTTCAGCGTCTGGCTGGACGCAAATGGCAGAATGTCCATGAAAGGCATCCTCGCCCCGGTTGTAAAGCCGTTCACATCAGATCTTCTCGATCTCTTCGAAAACTCGATTCCAATCGGCGAAAATGGAGAAGAACTGATCTTCTCGACGTGGATGCCGCCGATACCAGGAAAAGCGTTCGATCGGCTTGTGAAAAGCCAGTTCAATGCCAGACTTGGCAAAAACATCCCGGATCAGGTGACGATATCCGTAACCGAGGAGTGTCCGAACCGGTGCATCCACTGTGCGCTTCCCGACACCGATAACCGGGACTCCCTCTCACCGGACGAGGTTAAGGAGATAATCGATCAGGTGATCGAGATGGGCACCACGATGATCATATTCGATGGCGGCGAGCCCATGGTCTACCCGGAGCTTGCTGAGGTGGTCAGCCACGTGGATCCTGACAAAGCGATTGCGACAGTATTCACGTCCGGAACCGGGCTTACCCGGGAGCTGGCAGAATCGCTCAGGAGTGCCGGGATGTTTGCGGTCAATGTGAGCCTTGACAGCCCCCATCCTGAGGAGCATGACCGCATAAGGGGCAGAAGCGGGGTATTCGATGATGCGCTCGCTGCAATCAAAAACTCGCTTGCGGCGGGCATGCTTGTCAACATCTATGTCGTGCTCTCTCCGATGAACGTCAACGATCTGTGGGAATTTTATTCACTCGCTGTGGAGACCGGGGCGCATGAGCTATCGTTTTATGAGATTGTGCCGACCGGGCGGTGGATCGATCATGAAAGCGATGTTCTGAGTAATTCAGATCGTGAAACCCTTGATTCGTTTGTGAAATGGGCATCAGACGACAGGCGAGTGCGGGTATTCTCGATACCGCATGCGATGAAGACAACAGGCTGTTTTGCAGGGCGGAGATGGCTTCACATAACGCCGCAGGGCGATGTGCTGCCATGCGCATGCATCCCGATTCCTTATGGGAATATTCGGGAGGAGCGCATCAGAACGATCTGGAAACGGATCAGGAAGGACTCTGCGTACAATGCGAAGTCGTGTCTGATGCGCGATCCTGAGTTCAGGAGGAGGCTGTGATCGTATCCGCTATTGCCGATGTGGGTGCTGCGCACATTTTTCTGATGGGTATTCGTAGAAAGATTTAATAATTTGTATCTTATCTGAGGCAAAAAAACTACGAGATTGACACAATAAGATGGTAGTACATACAAGATATCTGTAATATGTTTGCATTTTATATCCTGCCCCTCATACTTTCTTGTGGAAATCTGTGCAATCTTGTGGTTAGCTAAGTCGTCACCGAAAAATAACATATTGAAATTTCATAGTTCTGATGCTTTCGGTGGTCGCTAACGGTAGCTCCCTCGCGTATGTGAAAAAACGCTGGCGTATCTCTCTCAACTTTGCGACCTTGCGTTAGATCAGAGGAACGCAAAGACGCGATGACGCAAGGGCGCAAAGATTGGAAACCACAGAATCCATCAGAATCAGGAAATTTCAACTTTCTTCATGTGCCTAACTGTCCTCTATCATGATTTTTATATGGGGGTCTACCTGCCAAAAATGCTACTTTATTTTTCTACAAGCCCTAAACACGTACCTGTGTTAATCTTGTGTAATCTCGGGGTTTTATATGCAAATATCCATGCAATATTGGGTGCGTACCGGTCCCGCGGTCGGTCGCCAATTTTTCAGACCCTCACACCTGTGTCTGCGTCCGCAGCCTCGCAACGACAGCATCCACCTGCTCAACCGCGGTCCCGATGTATCCGTATGGATCCAGTGCAGCCACAATCTCATCTGAATCGAGGTGCGCTGTGACCTCCTCTCTCTCCAGCAGCACATCCAGTAGATTCCTATCGCCATCCCGTGCCGCAATTGCGCAGTCCCGAATTACACTGTGCGCCTCCTGACGCCCGATATGCTCGGCAAGCACGATCATTACGGACTCCGCCATATTCAGCCCGCGGTAATGCTCAAGGTTCCGCTTGATATTCGCAGGATAGAATTCAAGACCATCTATGATTTTTATGGTCAGGTTGATCAGGTGATCCGTGAGTATGCATGTTTCCGGAAAGACTATACGTTCGCAGGATGAGTTTGTGAGGTCTCGCTCATCCCATAGCGTGTTATTCAGAAGGTCCGGCTCAACCATCCCCCGAACAATCCTCGCGAGCCCGCAGACCTGCTCTGATTTGATCGGGTTGCGCTTGTGCGGCATCGTTGAGGATCCGACCTGCTTCTTCCCGAACCCTTCTGCGACCTCGGCAATCTCGCTTCGCTGCAGGTTTCTGATCGTCGTGCAGATCTTATCCAGCGTGGTTGCGATGTTTGCCATCCACATCACGAACTCGCAATGCCGGTCACGCTGAACGATCTGGTTTGCGACATCGACCGACCCGATCCCGAGCGTATCCATCGTCTTCTTCTGAATTGCGATACCCTTCTTGCCGAAAGACGCCTGCGTCCCGACAGCGCCACCGATCTTGCCGACCACGACTCTCGGACGCAGTTGGTCCATGCGCTCGATCTGCCGCTCAATCTCGCATGCCCATATCGCAAACCGCATCCCGTACGTCGTTGGAATTCCGATCTGACCATGCGTGCGCCCGGCGCAGACCGTCTCCCTGTGCAGATCAGCCTGCCTGACAAGAAGATCGAGCAATCGGTGCAACCGCTCCCCCATAATAGCGATTGCATCGCGCAACTGGAGTGCGGTCGCAGTGTCAAGGATGTCGCTTGATGTCGCACCGAAATGTACCCATTTTCCCGCGTCACCGCACTGCTCCGCAATCGCGAGCACGAGAGCCATGACATCGTGCTGAATCTCGTCCTCGATCTCATTTACCCGGTCGAGTGAGACTGCGTGAATCTTCTCTGCGATCGTCCGAGCGTCCTCTGCCGGGATCAGTCCCACTTCTGATTCAGCCGTCGCGAGCGCGCTTTCGACGCAGAGGAGTTTGTGGAGGCGTGTCTCCTCATTCCAGACGCCTTTCATCTCCTCTGTGCCATACCGGTATTCGATTGGATGAACTGCCATTCTTGTCACTTATAATGGGCGAGTTTATGAATATTGTGGTTTGGTGGTCGAGTCTTTTTAATTCCTTCTGGTCGGTTGAAAAACATGATTCCAATCCTGCAAATACACATACGATAGGATTGATAAAATCAGTGGAATCAGTGTTAATCTGTGGCTAAAAGTTTTATTTGCCGCTGATTATACGCAGCACTGGCATAAATTTCGCTTTGAATGAAACCCGGCACCCGCACCGAAAAGAATACAACAGCGTAAGTACTATAATTTATTGAAGTTACCTGTGGGGGATACTATGGAACTTAAGAAGGCGATCGCAGCGCTCAATGTACCGCTTCCGAAATACATCAAGCGATTCGCTCTGCCGATCATAATCTTTGGATTCATACTCTCATTTCTGTTATACTCCCTGTTTCCGGAGCTTTTTTTAGGGTCTGCGAAATATATCCTGCTCGCTGTTCCGGTGATCTGCATCGCATTTGTGATAATGTATCCGTTCTCTGTCGCAGCCGCAAAGGCGAAGGATATCGACAGCGACATGCATTATTTTGTCACGCAGATGGGCGCACTCGCTCTGGCAAACACAGCACGCAAGGAACTCTTCAAGATGCTTTCCGAGGATCCGAACTATCACCTGATCGGAGAGGAATGCGGAAAAATATACCTACTCATGGATACGTGGAACCTGAGCCTTGCTGACGCATGCAGGTTCGTTGCCGAGCGGACCCCGTCTGTGATATTTGCCGATTTTCTGGACAGGTTCGCGCATGCGGTCCAGTCAGGAGAGAAGATCGAGCGGTTCCTGGGAGCTGAGCAGGACACTGTGATGCGGGACTATGCCACGATGTATGGCGGCGCGCTCACATCCATTGATATCGTGAAGGAGATGTTTGTGTCGCTCATCATGTCGCTCATCTTTCTCGCGTCGTTTTCAGCGATCATGCCGATTATAACAGGGATGGATGCCACGAATCTTATGCTGATATCCGTCTTTTCATTCGCTGTAGCCGACTTCAGCGTCATCATGTTCATCAGGGCAAAGATGCCGAAGGACAAGATATGGCAGCAACTCGGAATCGAGAGCGAATCCGACCGCAAGCTGAAGCGATCTATCGTCTTCTCGCTTGCCGGCTGCCTTGTCGCTATTGTTCTGGTCAGATTCGTAATCGCCCCTGATGTGATCAAGATCGCAATAATCCTGACACCGCTCCTCTACACCGGGCAAATCGCTGCGAAAGAGGAGGCGAAGATCAAGCGGAAGGATGATAATTATCCGTCATTTCTCAGGTCGCTCGGAAGTTCTGCGAGTGCAAGGGGCGGAATGATCGGTGAAGCCCTCAAGAGTCTGCGGATGCATGACTTTGGCCCCCTCACCACGACCATCAACCGCCTGTACAGCAGGCTTGTCTCGCGCATCAACAAACTGGATGCATGGAATCTGTTTTCGGTTGAGACTGGGAGCAACTTGATCCAGAGATTCAGCGTGATGTTTGTTGAGTCCACGCATCTCGGAGGGGAGGCAGAGACCGTAGGCGACATGATCGCAACCAACTTCCACCAGATCGTCCGGCTCCGGAAACTGAGGTACCAGTCCGCCTCGACGATGATCGGTGTCTTCTACGGACTCACCGCGGGAATCGGGTTTACGCTCTATGTCTCGCTCGGTGTGGTGGAGTTGATGCAGGGCATGTTTGAAGCCGTGGAACTTCCACCCGGCATGTCGACGGGCATGATTCTGTACACGGACATCGACATCGACATCCTCTACACGCTCGTAACCACAATCATCGTTCTGCACTCGCTACTCTCCTCGCTGATGATCAGGTTCGTGGATGGCGGCAACCTCCTGAATGGAACCACCCATTTCGTGATGATGGTCTGGATCGGTGCGATCAGCGCTGTGGTCTGCAAGGCGTCTGTGTCATCGCTTCTGGGGCTCGGATAGGTCGGGCGGGGGATCCGTCCGGGAGGGTCGAGCAAGGATGGGGGGCGATCCTGTTTGAACTTGTTTCACAGAAGGGGAGCCGCAAACAGTTCAGAGGCGCCGCTGGCAGACATCGAAAAATCGATACCTGTGAGCCTTCATTTTTCCAGAACCAATATGTACCGCGTCAAACTCCTGTGAACCCGCTGGGTGTGGAGTTCGATTGTGGTAAAACCAATCTCATCCGTCCATGGCAGCTCAAAGTCAGAGACCACGACCGCATGCCCCCCATCCACAATCACGCGGTGCATCTCGAAAAGCGCGTATCTGTAGAGCGAAACGATTGACTCTGCCATGACAACAGCAGACCTGCCATAAGGCGGGTCAGTGACCACAACATCTATCGATTGGTCTCTTAACGGGAGATTGCAAGCATCTCCACAGATCAACTGGTATTCAAATCCATGAGCTCCAAGATTCATCCTGGCTCCGCGTACCATCGATTCCTGCACATCGATTCCGATCACACTGGCGCCGATCATGCCGGCTTCGACCAGTATTCCGCCGGTTCCGCAAAACGGATCAAGAACGCGGTTCCCCGTGCGAATTTCGCAGAGATTAACGATTGCACGGGCTACTTTTGGTGATATCGCGCCCGGGTAGAAGAATGCTTTCTTGTGCGGCTTTCGCTCCTCAAACTCTCTTCGTTCCGTAGATGCGAGAACCTCCCCGAATATACACGAATCGTCTGTCAGAATTGCGCGAAATCTGTGATCAGGGCTGGTTAAATTTACCCTTGCCCCATTAACTCGATTTCTTTCGAAGATAACCTCTCCTATGAGCCGTTCCATACGCTCAGTGGTTATGGGGGACTGTTGTATCTTCCTTGCCCGGACACTGAACGTCTCGCCCCTTGAAATTGCAATCTCCGCATCAATGACCGACCCGAGGATGCTTGACTCTGAGAGTCTGCACTCGAAGATGACTGCGATTATGTGGTGCGTCATCGCAAGCCTTGCAGACAAGAGCGCGGGCAATGTGGATATCGCGGGTGTTTCGTCCCCGATCTTCAGAATCAGGCATTGCCCCTCACTCTTTACGACCGTGTGCTCGATATCAAGCGAGCGCATGCATGCGAGAATCTCACCTGCCGGAAGCGTTTCGTGCTCGCCTGAGAGTTCAAATGCCAGTAACATAGCCACCACAATCTTCAGAAAGGACCCAGGATATGAATTCTTGTAGGAATTGCGCAGATATGAATTAAAATCGTCATTTTATGTACCAGTGCTTCTTTCCCCTCAAGAATTTGTCGATCCCGCTCTTTTTGATCTTCCTCAGGTTCTTTATATGTGCCTCGCCGTGACCGGGTCTCAGGAATTCCAGTTTCTCGCATCTCTCAAACTCGTCGCACTCGAAGCAGCCCTCAATCCCCTTCTTCTGGCAGCATTTCCGGATCTTGCAGAACGGCGGACCTCCGCCGCCACGACAGGCGTTCTTGCAGCGAAATTTCACCATTGCCCCCAGTATATCGTAGCATTTCCCGTAATCCTCGAATACTTTAAAGAAGGATATCTCAGAGAGGGATTCTGCAGTCTTATCGAACTTTGCCTGACGTAACTCCTTTCTCAAGTCCCTTGCCAGATCGGCAACCGTTCCCCTGTAGCTGAAGCAATCTCCGCAGTAGAGACCGCAGTAAGCAACCAGATTCCTATCTTCGCCGTTATCGCTCATCTTTTCATCTGTCTCTTCATCTTTGCTCATGTTCCCACCTCTTGAAATGTCTCTCGCGTCCCTACTCGATCGGCTGCTTGTGCCCGGGGAGCACAGGAAGCGGCATCGTGTTTATCAGTACTGGCGCTGTTGTCTCCTTCGCACGCTCGATTAAGAGTTCCCTCCCCTTCTGCGTCACCGCAAAGAGTGGGATTGCGGTTCCCACCTGCACAAGCGGCTTCACAAGGTCGCGAATATGCTTCGACGCGCAGCCGGTCACGATATCAACGAGACCAAGCAGATCAGCGACCTCTGAGCGGGAGAGCGCTGTTGTGTGCGCGGCAATTATGAGCGTTGATGTGCCGAGTTCGGACTCGATTCTCCTGATCGCAAGTGCGGTTGCCGGATCAATTACGGTAACAGCAATTCGCGTGTAGCCCAGCTCAACTGCACGGCGCACTCCTGCGGCAGGATCGATTCTTGCTCCGGCAGGGTCAATGACAACCCCGCCACGCTCCACAATCCCGTCGATTGTCTCGGGAATCGGATCGGTTTCGATCAACCCCGATATTTGTGCGCCCATGCCTTGGACGAGCCTCGGATTGTCTGTTATGACCGTTCCCGCACCATCGCATGCTGTGACCGTCGTATCGATCAGACCACGCGCAAGCCCGGTCATCATAACCTCGGATGCCCCAAAGTTCACGAAGACGTCGGAATCGAGGCTGCGCTCCGGCGTGAACATGCCGGTATCAGCGATCCGAAACTCCATGTTCGCACGAATCGCATCCTCTGTTATCTCTTTTATGTCATGAACCTTGTCAAAGATTGGACACCACCTGATTCTGGGCTTGCCGACATCGATAACCCTGCCGTCCGCAACCGTCACCCTCGCACATCCGAGCATCTCCATAACGTGTGGCATGGTTGCATCTCTGTTCCAGTGGTTTGTAAATGCTGTGGGGGACAGTTGAACACCAGAAAAGGCATACAACCACGGAAAAGTATATCTATCAATCGAACAAATAACACAAAATATGGACTCTCGCACGAAGTTCAGGTGGATCTCCGCACTAACGATCCTGTCTGTTGCTATTGCGACCATCTACGTCACAAAAGCGTTCATAACGACGATACTATGGGGCGTCTTTGCTGCTTATCTCCTCCACCCACTCTACTTATACATCCTCCGCATCACGAAGAATAAGCAGGTTGCATCATTGCTCTCCATATTCCTGGTCTTCCTCGTCTTCATGGCAATCATCCTCGGAGCGATCGATGCCATGGCAACTGAGGTTTCAAACCTATCAGTATCCCAGTACGACCTTCAGGAGACTGTGAATAACTTTTCCAGTTTCGCAAACAGTTTTGTGGGGAACCGTATACCCGGAGCATCCGGTTACATCGAAGAAGCAAGCAAGGAGCTCGAAGATCTCGTCACTCAGATCCTGCCGAAGCTTATCCCGATCGCTACAGGCACAGTCACCGGGTTTGCTGCCAACATGCCCATATATCTTGCGCAGTTCGGCGTTTCCGTGCTGCTTGTCTACTATCTCTTAATCGATGGCGAGGACGCGATGAATGACATGATTCGCCTCCTGCCAGAGCAAGAACTCATATCAAAGTTCCTTTGCGAACTGAAACCGATCTACCACACCCTCTTCAACGTCTATTTTATCACATGCGTGTTGACAGGAGGCATTGCGACGATCGGATTCATCCTGCTCGGGATCTCGTACCCGTTCCTGTGGGGCGCTGTCGTAGCCGTCTTTGCACTACTCCCTCTAGTCGGGACGAACACGATCATTTTACCCATGTCACTCTACTATCTGGTGATTCAGGACTATAGGACAGGTGTAGCCTTGCTGGTATTCGGGATGATCTTTCTCAACGTAATCCCCGAGAACATCATCCGCCCCCGCCTGGCAATGCAGAGCGCGGCGATACATCCGATAATCACCCTTCTCTCGTTTACCGCACCGCTCTTTGTGGTCGGGATGATCGGAATTGTGATCGGACCTGCCCTGTACGGCTTCCTTCTTGCAGCTTACAGAACGAAGACGGGGTCAATAGAAGCGGCGTCGGCGTCAACAGAGGGGGATCCGGAAGAGGGGACAGAACAAGAATAACGAGAATGGGTACTTACTCACTATTGTGCGAATATCCGCATGTAACACCACGAGATTACACACGATTAACACAGAAATCTTGTGGAGATGGCTTCGCAGACTGTGTAATCTCGTGGTTTCTACTATTAGTATTGAGCATGTTCAAGAATAGCCAGTAATTCAAGTATCAGATCCGTGCCATCCGTTATAAACACGTCTTTATCACGAATGGCACGAATTCACAGATCTCACAAATGCTGATCTCGGGGGTTGTGGATCGATCCCGATCCGATCACTCGTACACCCACGTTTCCTCAGCCTTCGTGTACTCCACAACGTCGCCCTCGGTGAAGTGTATCGCAGTCTCTCTCTTTGCCGATTCAAGCGAATCTGCGGTGTGAATGATGTTTCTGCCAACATCCAGACCAAAATCTCCACGGATGGTGCCGAATGCGGCATCATTTGGGTTGGTTGCTCCACTCATTGTGCGCATCACGGAAACAGCATTCTCTCCTTCCACGATCATCGAAACAACAGGGGAAGAAGTGATGAAATCGATCAACGATCCAAAAAAAACCTTTTCCGTATGTTCGGCGTAGTGCCTGCGCGCAACATCCTCAGTGATCCGGTACATCCGCATCGCAACGATCCGGAGACCTTTTCGCTCGATTCTGGATATGATCTCACCAATCAAGCCTCGCTGCACTCCATCCGGCTTGATCATAGCATAAGTTTGTTCCATCTAACCACCTACCGAGGTCATTTAACCCATTTAACCTTTCGTGGAACTCTCTTCAGCTTGTAGTTATTCTGGCATTTTGATCTGCAGAAATAAAAGACTGTGCCGTCCTTTCTAACGTACATCTTTCCGGTGCCGGGCTCAATGAGACGCCCACAGAACGAACAGACGAATTGCTCCAATATCTTCACCTGCCCGTCGTCAACTTCTTCGCTTCTCTTGAGGTCTCAAGCAGCATCAGGATATCCCCGACCTGCACAGGACCTACGCAGTTGCGGGCGATGACTCTGCCCTTGTCCCGACCGTCAAGTACCCTGCAATTGATCTGGGTCGCCTCTCCGTGCATCCCGGTAACCCCGACGACCTCGACCACTTCAGCAGGGTATGCACCATCATCGTCTGCCATCTTTATTACCTCAACGAGGCGATCTTGCCCACGAGTTCCTCAACCGCACCCTTACCCTTCCCGGTGTTGATGATCGCAACAGCCGCACAGCCAACCCCGAGACCGCATGCGGCTCCGAGTTCATCCTGTTTTTTTATATATATGTAAGGTATCTTCTTCTCATCAGAGAGCATGGGCAGGTGAGCCACGATCTCGGGTGGAGTCACATCCTCGCCAATCAATACGAGTTGCGCAATCCCGCGTTCGATCGCTTTGGTTACTTCATTCGTCCCTTTCTTGATCTTTCCTGTGTCTCTTGCAAGTTCCAGTGATTCCAGCGCTTTATCACGCAGTTCGTCCGGAACGTCGTAAGTGACGTACATCTGTGCCATTTGATATCTCCTTCTGGATTTAATCCGTCATCGGGATTTAACTCGATTCTTCGGTACATAAAATAGCAGCAAGGAGAGTATATATAGGTTTGCTATACAGGGATTGGAGTATCATGTCCATCACATCCATTCTCTTAAGGATAAAAGAGAACGAAATCACAATCGAGGAGGCTGAGCAGCAGATCGGACTCCTGCGTTTCAAAGAGATCGCAGGCATCGCCAAAATCGATTGCAACCGATCAGAGCGAACCGGCATGCCAGAGGCGGTTCTCGCCGAGGGGAAGAGTCCTGATGATCTTGTCCGCATCGTGCAGGCATCTATGAGTGGGGACGGAGACGAAAAGCGCATTCTCATAACAAGAGTATCGGATGCTCAGCTTGATCTGCTCGTTTCAGAGATTGATCCCCCGCTAATGGAATGGAACGAACGTGCGAGAACGCTTGTATGCGCCCGCAGTAGCAGCTCAATCGAACGGACCGGCGGGAGAGTCGGCATCATAACCGCTGGGACCGCGGACATCCCGGTTGCAGAGGAGGCGCGGGTTGCGGCAGAGGAGATGGGCTGCGATGTTGTGATGATCATTGATTCCGGTGCAGCAGGCATCCACAGGCTATTTCCGGATCTTGGCACAATGGTTGAGAGTGGCGTTGACGTAATCGTTGTTGCTGCCGGGCGGGATGGAACGCTACCGACGGTTGTTGCCGGACTCGTCTCGGTTCCTGTGATCGGGCTGCCTGTCTCGGTGGGGTATGGCGCGGGCGGCAGGGGCGAGGCAGCGCTTCTCTCGATGCTCCAGTCATGCGCTGTTCTTGCGGTCGTGAATATCGATGCCGGATTTGTTGCTGGCATGTTTGCAGCGAGGGTCGCAAACATCGCGGCGGCGGCGGCGCGGAATGGGTGTGATGTGGAATTCTAAACATGCTCAATACCGCATGGTGGGAACCGCAAGATTACACAGTCTGCGAAGCAGCGGCGCAGCCATCCCCACAAGATTTCCATGTCAATATTGTGTAGTCACGTGGTTTTTCGCCTCAGCTAAACACATACATTAAGACTTTCTGCCCAATTGTCTAATAGATTTCGGTTTTTCTGGATCAGCGGCGGCTGATACTCTTCAATGGTTCCAGCGGATATGCCACCATAGAGGATCTTCCCAATCTGGCTGCGCTCTCGGTCGAACTGACGCGATGGATCGATATACGCCATAGTCGCAGAGCGGCAACAGAGCAAATTTGGGCGAAGGCGATAGCTGAAGCCAGATATGCCCGGTTATACGCCGCTTTTATCTCGCTTTAAAATATGTCACATCCACCACTTCATTTACACCTATCTTTTCGATGCAGGCTTGTATCGCCTCTCCGCCGATCCATTCCGAGTGCTCTTTCAAAAGCCCCGGATCGAAGATTCGTTCCCAGCTCTTCAAGATCTCTTCCTTAAACGGCGAAGGTGGCTGCCAATTCTCCCAACCCCCTTTTATTCCTGCCCTTTCAGAGCGTTCGTCCCAATTATCACATTCCTCCTCTGACAAAGACAGATACCAGCAATTGAGTACAGCGTGCCAGGCTTCAAAGTCCGATAGTAACACTCTATCAGAGTCAACAAGAAATTCCACTCGCATCCCCCTTGTATCACGAGGCAGGTGTCCGCTCAGCCGCAGATCAGGTTTTGGGTGATAC
>DAOVGE010000109.1 GCA_030672605.1 Methanosarcinales archaeon | reverse complement strand
GACGAGGGCGGCGGAGGTTAAGGGAATGGCTTATATTGATCTACTGGTACCGTGTCCTGTCGGCTGGGGCTTTGATCCGGCAGAGGGGATAAATATCGGGAGACTTGCGGTGAGAACCGGGATCTGGAAGCTCTATGAGATTGTGGATGGCAAGGTTAGTATGAGTTACATTCCGAAGAAGAGGCGGGAGGTTTCAGAGTATCTGCGTGCGCAGGGGAGGTTTTCACATCTGTCTGAGCGGGATATTGAGGATGTGCAGGCGGAGGTTGATCGGGAATGGGTGGGGCTGGAGGCGCGGGGGTATGAGTATGAGCTCGGGATTTGATGAAGAAGCCATGGAACTTGAGCTTACCAGACGTATAGACATCTATATATAAAACCACGAGATTACACAAGATTAACACAGAAATCTTCTGGTTCTGCCGTTTTCTGTGGTCGATAGCAGTAGCCTGCCCTCGTGTTGCAGCAATCGCGGGCGCCACTCCTTCGTCTTTGCGTCTCTGCGACTTTGCGTTAAATCAGAGAAACGCAAAGACGCGAGGGCGCAAGGACGCAAAGGTTGGAAACCACGGAATCCATCAGAATCAGAAAAATTCGATTGTATCATATTCACGTAATCTTGTGCCAATCTTAATATTCATTGCGATCCTGCTTTCCCTCTGCGGATGTGCGGACGCGGCTCTGCCCGCAATAGAGCATGCAGGCGAGTACAGCGTGGTCATGACCTACGGACAGACCCCGTATCAACTTGGATACCGCACAAACACCTCCACCGGGTGGGACTGGTGGGATGGGAGCGGCGGAAACCGTCAGAAGAACGTCATACTGGTGAACGTCTTCCGACGAACGCTTGTGAATGGCAAACCTGCGCCGAAATCGGTTAGCGGGCTCACAATCAGCGTCGATGTCACCTATCCAAGAGACGATCTCTCAACGAACCGCACAACCATTCTGCTCCGGGAGGATCTCGAGCACCATTGCTACCGCGGAGTATTCTACTATCCTGACGATTCCTACACAGGAGTGTATGACATCGATTTCAAAAATATGATCGAAACAATTGAGATATCCGTTGAAGCGAACTTTACGACGACGCTCTGGGGATGCCAGGCAAGGGGGTGCCATGATGCATGGAGCACGCAGACGAACCCATCCGAACGAGTTTTCACGTCTGTCATCCACCCGAACAGGCTCATCTCCGGATCGCTTGATAGTGACTGCCAGACTCTGTGCCACAGCCATTATGCATCCCAATTTCTCACGGCAACGCCTGTACACCTGCACGAGATAATGTTCGGACACGAAGGGGGTTTTATCTGCGCAGAGAGTGGATGGGTCACCATATTCGATGATTCGGATGGGGGCGGAGGGGGCTCCGTACTGGAGATGTATGCCGACTCCGACACGACACGACCGAGATCGCAGACCCCGCTCACAGTCCCATCACATGTCACAGTCGCAGAGTGCACGGACTGCCACACCAGTTTCATTCACGACGAGACCGGCAGCGCACGATACGATATCGCAGAGCCCCACTACCTCAACGGAACAAGCGTCCTCAGCACAGGCGGGCATGCCAGCGTGGACTGCAAACTCTGCCACGGGAGCCTCGATTACCCGTCGCTGGATCAGAATCCGGATCGGCGCTCGTTAAACGGCACACTCGGTGACTATGTCCCGGTCTTCACAACATACCAGCGACTCGAGGATACCTACGTAATCGATGTGAACGATGATTCTGAAATCGACCTCTCTGTTAACGGCGATGATCCGTCGTATGATTTCACGCTTCAGCTAGTCGGACCAATCGATGGCACCATACTTCAGGACTTGAACACGAGCGACAACTGGCACGGCACCTATTACATTCCGGGTGTAAACGGAACCGCATCATTCAAGCCCGGGGCAAAGATATACCGGCCGCGGAATGCCACGCGTGCGAAATACTCCGTATTTAATGACGAATTGGAGAATGGCACATGGATCGTACGGATATTCGGCTGGTCGCCAGGCACATTGAACTACACAATCACATCCAGCCATCCGATAGCACACAAACCGGTGATCCATATCCCGTCCAACTGCAGCGAGTGCCATAATCCGAACCCGCCGCCCGGTTGCGAGGATGCGGAGATTGCGATACCGATACCAGACTGGGACGAGCAGGGGATTGCGTATGCGCATGCCGATCTGAACAGCAGCGAGGGCTACGATGTGCCGTGCAGATCATGTCACAACTCGCTTCATGAGGTCTCGATTCTGAGCTGCACCGAATGCCACAGGTCACTCTCTGGCGGGCACCGGGGGATACCACCACATCTCACAAATGCCTGCGTTATGTGCCATTCCGAGCCGCATTACGATCCACGGAACATAACATCAAAGATTTCCGCCGGACTCGGAATCGTGGAGAGTACGTATCGGAGCTACGAGATCTCGGCAGGGGAGATCTGGGGGTACGCAATCGCAATTCCGGAGTATACCCGACACGTCGCGTTCAATTCGACATGGAACGGTGATGGGGTCGAGATGATCGTGGTCCGCCCGGACGCAGTCTTAAAAACGGGTGTGAACATATCCGAATGTGCCACGATGCAAGGATACGGAAGTTGCTGGAAACTAAATCTGACCGGGGCGATGGGGGGTATGTCATTTGATTGTGAGAGTGTCCTCCGCGACGATCAGAACACCGATCACAAGTATATCTACGTGAAGAACCCGGAACCAGGGATATGGTATGTCTATACCATTGGTCTCGGTTCCGGAGATGCAACTTCAGACGCATTCCTCTCGATAGAATACGACTACAGCTTCTTTGCGGGGTGCACACGCTGCCATGCCCCAATCGAGGAACCTGAGGCGCCGCTTGGAGCGCCCCCACTTCCACCGATCGCAGAACCGAACTTTATGCCTGATGATTTCGAGAAAGGGATCCATGCGCTTGTGAACGGTGCATCAGGAGACATTAACAGGGCGTGCTGGGCGTGCCACGGAGACGGCGATATCCCGCCGGGTCATCCCGGAAGCGGCGTCAAAAAGATGGACTGCAGCAACAACGACTGCCACACATTCAGCCGCTCAAAATACGGCGAACCGATGGTATACGAGCATTTCAAGGATGCTGACAGACTCGACAACCCCGGCAACGTGACCACGTCGAACGTCAGCACAATAGTCGGTTGCGATTCGTGTCATGCCAACAGCGTGTTCGAGACCGCTGACCCGTTCATGGGCAATACGTACAGGGTGTCGCATTACGGCACAACCGATGAACTGATGGCGTATCCGGAGCATGTCTGGACGGATTGCGTCTACTGTCACGAGGACGAGGAGAATTCCGAGGATTGGGGTGATGCAATCGATCCGATGGACGAGGAATCGGCAATGATCGTCGAAGACGAGGAGAAGACAATGCACACAGGTGATCGGTGGCAACTCCGGAACGGCTACATGCTGGAGGTCGTCTCTATCGATCTGAAAGGAAACAATGCGATCGTCCGGTTGAGTAAAAACGGAAAAACGATCGATCAACAGGTTGTGAAAACAGACAATCCGTTCGAATACGAGAAAAGGATCACAGAGGACGGCAGAACATACGACCAGACCATCGTTACGATGAACCTGACCGGTGTTATGAGGGGCACGAACGATGAACTCGCAACGTTTGAGGGGAGGACTATCAGGCGCATCCATCCGGAGACCACGAATGCCGCATGCTATGCCTGCCATGTAAAGGGATACCTGAGAAACGATCGCTACACCGTACTGAAGAGGGAGGGGGACATGACATACTATACCAAAGTTATTACCGATTTTGACTATGATGACAATAGCTCAGTGGTACTGCGCTCAGGCGAAGACTGGAATCTTGGGGACGGATTTGTTCTGAAAGTGAAAGCGGTGGATACGAAAGGAGACCTTGCGACACTTGAATTGGTAAGAGACAATGCCGTGGTCGAGGAAGAATGTGTGGTGCACACAGGAGACACGTTTGAATACGAGGCAGATATCCATCCGATGAACGATCTGATCGTCTTCAGTGCGAATGTTTCAGGTATATTCAGATCACGTGCCGAGGATCTGATCACACTCGGTGATGTGCGGCTGATATCACCCGATCTCCGTGATGCGGATGTCGAGGACCCTGAGGACGAAGCCGATCTCAGGGTGGATGGCTACAATGTGTCATGGATCGATGTTGGCGAAGATTTTGGAGGAGGGGCGCCAGAGACGTTCCATGTGCCGCCGCTCACCAACGGGTGGGACATAGTATTCGCCGACTGTGTCTGGTGCCACGACGTCACAACCGGCATGGATATCAAACGCGTCGATGCGATCGAGTCGCGATTGGGAGCGCACGCCCGCCTCAACGAATACGCAGACTCTGACTCTAAACTGAGCGATCCGATCAACAGGGCATGCTGGGCATGCCACGGACTCGGAACCGAGCCATCGATTCATGCGGATGTTGAGCCGAAGGATTGTGTGGACTGCCATGTGCGTGAAGTCCTCTTCGGCGCGCCCGATCTGAGCGGTGTGCCGCACGGACAGATCAGGGACTGCACCTCGTGCCATGGGGGATCGGTTGGTGATGTGCATGTTATTGGGGCGCTCGACGCAATCC
Source organism: Methanosarcinales archaeon (assembly GCA_030672605.1). Taxonomy (GTDB): domain Archaea; phylum Halobacteriota; class Methanosarcinia; order Methanosarcinales; family Methanogasteraceae; genus Methanogaster_C. Next base: position 2,495 of record DAOVGE010000109.1, on the reverse strand, counting down.
CACGCATCGGGGACTTGAGTATCTCGCCCGAGACATGCTATCCGGGAGATATCGTCAGATTGAATGCGACCGCAGTCTCAGGGTGGAACCTAAAGGTTGTGCGGGCAGAGTACTTCATAGACTTTATGGGTTCGGACGGGAAGGGAAGACCGCTTGAGCCTGTTGACGGTGTATTCGACTGCAACACCGAGAAGGTCTCAGCAGAGATCGATACCACTGATCTGGCAACAGGCAATCACACAATCTATGTGCATGCCATGGAATCAGAGGAGACGTGGGGCAGGGTGGCATCTATCAATCTGACCGTAGAACCGCGTGGTGTTGCGTCGGTTCTTGCAACACTGAAGAAATCCCTGCCATTCACATCTTGGAACTGGTATGCAATCACAATCGTGGTCTTATTGATGGTGTACGCAGTCACAAAGTTCGTCGGAAAGCGTAAACCGCGTAAACGAGCGTAATAATTGCTATCAACCACATTCCTTCGAATCCGGGAACCTCTTTGAGTGATTCGATCTTCTGTTTTACCTCTCTTGCGCCCACATTGATCTGCCTGAGTGCACTCTCAGTCGTGGCATCATTCATGGTCTCATTCGTATTCCCAGATCCCACCTCGTCGCTAATGGCAGCATCAGCAGCATCAGCCTGCTCCGAGACACGGGGATCCGGATGAGACGTGGTCGATTGTGCTGGTGCAGTCGGCATTGAGACCCGGTAATTGCCTGTGTAGTCAATCGTTCTTCTGTCGTAGACAATCTCCGCAAATTCGAGAGTGGGCTCAGGTATTGCTATATCCGGTGCATCGATTCTCATGATATAGTCAAGCGTTTCGCTCTCACGGGCTCTCAGATGAGTGGTCAGATTCGTTGTGCCACTCACATAACTCGCACCTGGGGGTATGTGATCCATGAGGGCGATTTTTGCGGGGAGATCGCCTGTGTTCTCAATTACGATTGTGACGTTGGCAGTTTCGCCGATCGCAATCTCTGCTACAGCGGGATCAACCGTCTTTGCGACATCGATGAATGCTCCGTGCACAACGACCTTGGGGCGGTCGCTTCTGCTCTCGTAGCGCTCACCACCGATACTCCATGATGCGCTTGCTGCCGGAAGCGTGAAACTGCCCGGAATCATAGGGAGCAGATAGTACTGATAGCTCACCTCTTCGTTCGGGGAGAGATCAAATGTCCGGTTCAGACTGGAGTTATCGCCTACCCTAAAATGATCAGGAACCTCGCCACTCAGCGTAACCGATTCGATCTTGTAATTCCAGACGTTTCTCACAACGAGACTCACATAGACCTTCTCGCCCCAGTAGATGTCAGGAGTTGCGAACTTCCGTATATCAAGCGGCGGCTTCAACGTAACCTCTTGTGATTCGCTCTCGCTGTACGGAACACCGTCCTCGTTTGTTCCGGAAACCTCGACGCGTATCGTCCCATCGCGGGGCGGTGTTGCGAATCTGAATTTCGTGGTGAACGACGTTGAATCATCCATTCCGATCGTGCCAATGCGGCGAAGCAGCCCGGAATCGCCCGGAACCAGCCCATCGAGGCTGATATTTGAGAGCGCATCGCGCAGGTTTGAGTCACCATCGTTCGCAATTGTAATCTCCGCGGTTATCACGTCGGTGTGGAGATATTCGGAGCCGTCAGTTGAGATTGTAATTGTGATATCGGGCTTCTTAATCTCAGCGACCCATGAGATGATCTTCGCCTCCGGAGACCAGGGCCATCTGCCCACAGACTCAAGATCGTCCTTATCGGTCGCATCATCGCATTCGAGTCTGATCTCGTCGTTGTCCCAGACTTCGCCAGTTGTTAGAATCATTTTCTCGACCACAACGCCGGTCTCAGTCTCAGCCTCTTCCGAACGTTGTGTAATCTCAAGCACAACTGCACCCTCGCCGTTGAAGTCAGTTGCCCTGACAACGTATCCGCCAACCGAGAATTGCGAATCGTCAGCCCCCGTGATTGTGTGGGTCTGCTTATTGTCCCATGAAACATCATCGCACGAGGCGATTGGTGTCGTGGCAAGCAAGACCACGCAGAGGATGGTTAACCGTTGCACGCATAAGTTCGGCTCTCTGATATCTCGCGTGACAGTGTTCCAAAACTTCGTCAAATCGATCATTTATATAATCACTCCGCATTTGTTTTAGGAAATTTTTATCCGGATTTAGTGTTCTTATTACCGTTTTTAGGTACATGCTCAATAACTTGTGGTATGAACCACCAGATTACACAGTCTGCGAAACAGCGACGCAGCCATCCCCACAAGATTTCTGTGTTAATCTTGTGTAATCTGTAATGGTCAGTCGGATGTGCAACAACACGGAAAACGTTGAGACATGGGTTGACGATACTCTTCGCGTCTCTGCGACTTTGCGGCTTTGCGTTAAACTGAGAATGAGAACGCAAAGACGCGAGGGCGCAAAGACGCGAAGAACAAAAATCCTCCTGTTGTTGATCATGTATGAGCATCGCTCGCTCTTG
>DAOVGE010000077.1 GCA_030672605.1 Methanosarcinales archaeon | reverse complement strand
AAGTGTCGCGGCGCCATCTAAAAATCCAGTGATCTGCGCGTGATTAGGGAACTCACAATAGTAAGACTCTTTTTAATTTATTCTGGTCGGATGTAAAACATAATGCCAATCCTGCAAACACTGGTACGATTGGATTGGCGGTATGTGTTTAGCTGAGATGAAAAAACCACGAGATTTGTAATGGTCAATCTGACCATGAACACAAGAGCGAGCGATGCTCATACATGATCAACAACAGGAGGATTTTTGTTCTTCGCGTCTTTGCGCCCTCGCGTCTTTGCGTTCTCATTCTCAGTTTAACGCAAAGTCGCAAAGTCGCAGAGACGCGAAGAGTATTGTCAACCCATGTCTCAACGTTTTCCATGTTGTTGCACATCCGACTGACCATTACAGAAAACTGAACGATTACGGCAGATATTCCAAAAAGGTTTACAACATATTTAAGGAGGCGGCAAAATGTCCATGACAATCTCAGTTAGATATGAACCAAAACAAGATCTTGACTTTATCACAGAGGTTTTGGGGCTCACCATGTCAGAAACCGTGCGGAGTCTGATAGACGAAGGCAGGAAGATGAAAGCCCTGCAACTGTACAGGGCAGGAAAGGTCAGTCTCGGACTGGGCGCGAAAATGGCAAAACTCACACTGTCAGAGTTTCTTGATTGTCTTATGGAACATAATGTGAAGCTCAATATCGATGCCGAGGATGCTGAAAGGGCGCTTCTGTATTCAAGAGAGAATATGTGAGCGGGCGTGATCCGTAATCAACAACTCCTGCATAGCCGTATCCAACGCGTTTTGCACCCCCAAATTTCCTGGTTCTGCTGTTTTCTGTGGTCGCTAACAGTAGATCTCGCATATGTGGAAATCGTGGGGTTTCGCAGCCAGTCCTCATGAGCTATACCTCTTCAGAACCGTGTATGGTGCCGCTTTCTTTCGGTATCTTTTGAAAACCACAGAATCCGTCAGAATCAGCAAATTTCCGGAAAAATGTGTTATGCCACAGATGTGACGAATCAACGAATGCCACGGGTTCGCCCAACCCGGGCAGTACCTTTTTATGTTCACAGCGATGTTATGATTAACACACCCAACCACATTGCCGGGGTAGGGTAGTTGGTCATCCTATGGGACTGTGGATCCCACGACCCGGGTTCTAATCTCGGCCCCGGCCTACTTACTCACTTCAACCATGACAGAAAACGTAAGCCCGACAATCGCCACGGTCTGCTCGCACACAAGCCTCCAGATATTCGACGGCGCGCGTAAAGAGGGGTTCAGGACGCTCGGCATCTGTCTTGGAGCGCCTCCTAAATTTTATGATGCATTCCCTGGAGCGAAACCGGACGAATTCTTTTCAGTTGCATCATATCAGGAGATAATCGAGAAATCTCCTGAATTAATCGAGAAAAACGTAATCATAATCCCCCACGGATCGTTTGTCGAGTATCTCGGAGCATCGAACTTCGCACGCCTCGATATTCCGAGTTTCGGGAACAAACGGGTGCTTGAATGGGAATCCGACCGGACGATGGAGCGCGAATGGCTGACCAGTGCCGGCATTCCGATGCCAGTCGAGTATAACTCGCCCGACGAGATCGATCGTCCCGTCATCGTGAAGTATCATGGCGCAAAAGGCGGGCGCGGGTTTTTCATAGCAAAGAACCGGGCGGAATTCGAGGAACAGATCGATGACACACAGGAGTACGCAATCCAGGAGTTTGTGCTCGGATCAAGGTACTACCTGCATTTCTTCTACTCACCTCTCAGAGATGGCGGATACCGGGTTGGGGATGGCACGCTCGAACTACACGGAATCGACAGACGGGTTGAGGCAAACATTGACGAACTCTACAAGATCGGAGCCTCTTCCGGAATCGACCCGAGTTTCGTTGTCACAGGCAACCTGCCGCTCGTTCTACGCGAGTCGCTCCTTCCGAAGGTCTTTGAGCTCGGAGAACGGGTCGTTGCGCGGTCAATCGAACTCTTCGGCGGAATGACTGGTCCGTTCTGCCTCGAGACGATCTGTACCGACACCCTCGAGTTCAAGGTCTTTGAGGTCTCGGCGCGGATTGTCGCGGGCACGAATCTCTTCATATCCGGCTCCCCATACTCGGACTTAATCGAACCCCGTCTCTCCACAGGGAAGAGGATCGCGCAGGAGATCAAGCTCGCAATCGAGATGGGGCGGCTCGGGGATGTGGTGTCATAGTCTTGGTGTCCCGTTGATCAGTACAAGCGAACTCAAATCCCTGGCGCGACTGCGAGTATTCAGTATTGTCTGATTCCATCTGTGTTCGGTTAAGCACCGCGTATGTGTTTAGATAAGGTAGAAAAAACCACGAGATTACACGAGATTATACTTCACACCGCCACAACTTGAGCTTTTCAAACTCGTCGATCATCCAATTCGTGGGATTCGTCTATTCGTGCAATTCGTGTTAAAATCACGAATTCAGACGAATATCACGAATTGCACGAATATACTGCCACAAAATCCGTAAATTCCGCTAGAGAATTCGGATTGTATTGTATGAGTGAAACTTATGCCCTTGTTTGTGGGCAACATCGGTTTTCGGTCCGTCGATAAAAAGCGCAGTTTATGCCGGTGCTGAGTATAACACAGAAATCTTGTGGAAATCTGTGCAATCTCGTGGTTCATACCATGCGGTATTTCCGCATGTTCGGAATCACCAACTGCTCTCACCCTCCACAACAAAATTCATCTCAACAGTCGTCCCCACTCCATCGCTCGCAATTGACAGGTCCCCCTGCAACTGTTCCTCCACAAGAATCTTCACGAGACGCAGACCAAGCGTTCCGGTTACATCGATGTTAAAGTACTCTGGCATTCCCACACCATCATCGCTGATTCTCAAATTGACCCCACCATCCTCTGATACATCGAGAGCGACCTTTATTGTCCCCTCGCGTCTACCACCGAAAGCATGCTTCAGAACGTTTGTGAGCAGTTCGTTTATCACCAGTCCGAGAGGTACCGCAAGCGAAATTGGAAACGGGCAATCCACCACCCGAATATCTGATGTGATCTTCGCATCCTGACCCGGATATGTCTGGAGCAGTTGGCTCAACAACCCATCTACAAACTTTTTTATGTTTATATTTGAGAGGTTGCTGCTTTCGTACAACTGGCTATGGATGAGGGACATTGCATTTATTCTGTTCCTGGATTCAGAGAGTATCTCGATTGTGTCTTCATCTTTGACAGTCCGTGCCTGCATACTCAAAAGGCTTGAAACAACCTGAAGATTGTTCTTTACGCGATGGTGAATCTCTCGCAGGAGCGTCTCTTTTTCCCTCAGTGATCGTTTGATCTCTTCTTCCGCTTTCCTGCGTGCTTCTTCCATCTCTTTCTCTTTTGTCACAACCCTTGCACAGCCCACCGTACCTAACATAGTATAGTCTTCATCCCAGAAAGGCGCCTTGTAAACATCGAGATAGATGAATTCTCCTTTGACATTGCCAGACTCCTCAAATCTTTGCGGTTTTTTTGTCCTCACAACCATTGAATCGGAATCAACACAAGTCACCCCAAATGTGTGATAGTCGGGGTTCTCAGGATGATTTTCCTTCTCCCTCCTGGCAAAGTATGTATCGTCTTTCCCAATTGGCTCATCAGTGTCTTTGGCGTTAAGCAATATGTCACAGAAAGCCTTATTTACAAAGATGAAATTACCCTCCAGATCTTTTGTCCATATAAGGTCTGGCAGATTGTCACACATCAACCGAACCATAGAATACAGGTGCTTGTACCGGCTCTTGCTCTCCTTAATCGCTTCTTCAGCAGATTTTCGCTCAGTGACATCAATTGTCTGGAATACTGCTCCTCTAAACTCCCCTTTCGCACCTATAAGCGGCTCCCACGAGCTTGATGCATACCAGACATCTCCGTTCTTCTTAACAGCCTTGTATTCGAAATCCTTGCATCCCACTCCTCTGCTGAAGGTGCGATCAAAGATCTCCTTCGCCCGTTTTGCATCATCCTCATGCACCCACTGCATTATCCCGCCTGTAAGCTCATCCGGATCGTATCCTGTAAACTCCTCGCAGTTTGGGCTGATATATGTGTTACTGCCCCCCGCATCGCTGATCATGAGTACGCTGGGTGCTGTCTCCACAATCGTCTTGAACCGTTCTCCAGCCACCCGCAGCATCTCCTCGGCAACCTTGCGCTCTGTGATATCTGTCCCGATCGCCCATGAATGCCAGCCAGGTATGGGGTATTTCTCAGATATGTTTGACCATAGTATCGTCCTGGTACTACCGTCTTCGCAGGTGATGTCCCATTCCAGATTCCGGAAGTTACCCCCGTACTCCCCAAGCATCGAGTGGACATAGTTCTTGCAATCCTTGTCCGGGTAAAGCATTTTACCGGAGTTTGGGTTATTAATAATATCACCTGCGTTAAAACCTGTCACTTTTTCGCATTCAGAGTTCCATACTATGATGTTTCCTTTATCATCGAATGCATCCAGCATGACTGGCATATTCTCTGCAATCAACCGTAACTTTCCCTCGCTCTCCAGCAGCGCGTCCTCAGCAACCTTGCGCTCTGTGACATCTTCATAAATCGCAACGACTTCACCAGACGGCAGCTTGTAAACATAGTTCTCTCTCCAGCCAGCAATTCTCGTATCCTCGTAAAAAGAGAGGGGATGATGTTCCGGTTCTCCTGTCTGCCATACCCTCTGAAAAAGATCAAAGAGTCCGAAATCCACGACTCCCGGGAATACATCGAGCACGCTTTTACCGATCAGGTCTTCTCTCTGCATGTCATCTATCTTCTCTGCAGATTGGTTAAAATCCTTGAAGATGAAATCATTTCCGCAATCAACTGCATCATAGACTGCTACGGCGTTTCCCATATTCTCAAACATCATTCTAAATCGTTCTTCGCTCTCCAGAAGAGCTTCCTCAGCAACCTTGCGCTCTGTGATGTCATACATAAAGCCAAGCATGCGGCGCATCTTGCCATGTCTGTCTCTGATAAAAAGACCATGATCATCTACATGAGTATATGCTCCATCCTTACGCCTGAACCGGTATTCAACAGTATACTGCGTTTCTGCCCTCATCGCTTCATTGAGGATATCTAATACACGTTCCCGGTCATCCGGATGGGTATGTTCCCCCCACAGATCAATATTAACATGTTGGAACTCATCGTTTGTATAACCGGTAATCGACTCGATCGCTCCTGACCACGTAATACTGCCGGATGCGACATCATAATCATACACCAGATGACCGGTCTGTTCTACCACTATCCGGTATTTCATCTCGCTCTCCAGAAGAGCGTCCTCAGCAACTTTACGTGCCTCCGTAATCTCACTGTTATGAAGAGCGATCCCTATATCCGAAGCAACCTCCGCAAGAAGTCCTTTCTCCTCGTCATCTACTGCGACATCGGGTGCGAATGAGACGGCAAGCAGCCCGAATAACCGGTCCGCGTGCTCAACATGGATGACTGCAGCCGACCTCCCGAGACATGTGTCTCTGAAGAAGCAGTCCCTGCACACGTCTGTCCTGTCTATGACCAGGACCTGCTCCTTTTGGGAGAGCGCATCCCTAATGCAGGGGGGATGATCGCCACCGGTAATACGATCGCTGAAATGTGCGACATCTTCTCGGAAACCCGAACCCACAACCATGTCAAAGGTCTCGCAATCCCTGAGGGATCCGAGCCACACGGCATCATAGCCCCGTGCATCCACAAGGGCATCGCATGATTTCCTGAGGAGACCGTCCCGCTCCGTCTCTGTCACAATTAACTGGTTGACATTTCTGATAGCCTTAAGGACGCTGTTTAAGTGCTCGATACGCTCTTCAGCGGATTTGCGTTCGATTGCGTAGCGTAGTGTGCGTGCCAGCAGATCACCATCCACCCTGCCCTTGACCAGATAGTCCTGTGCACCCATGCGCACGCCTTCAAGGGCAAGCTCCGTATCATCAAGACCGGTGAGCATCACGATCGGTACTTCCGGTGCCTGATCATGCACCTTCTCAAATGTATCAAGCCCGGAACTGTCCGGAAGTCCGAGATCAAGCAGAACCGCATCAATTCCTCCTTCGGAAAGATGCTTTAACCCATCCGAGAGCCGGTTGGCATTCTCCACGTCAAACAGAGTGCCACTCACAAGAGAGAGCATCACCTCTATCAGGCGGGCATCTCCAAGGTTGTCCTCAATTAACAGAACCTTAATTAGCCTATCTGTCATCCTCTTCACCCCGCGGCAGTTTCACGATCGTGAGCCAGAAATTCTCGATTGACGTAACCACCTGTATGAACTGGTCCAGATCAACCGGTTTTGTTATGTAGCAGTTTGCATGCAGGTCGTAGGCTTTGTGAATGTCCTGCTCTGCCTTTGATGTGGTCAAAACCACGACAGGGATACGCTTCAGGAGGGGGTCAGCTTTGATCTCTGCGAGCACCTCACGACCGTCCTTCTTTGGCAGGTTCAAGTCAAGCAGGATCATGTCCGGTACGGGTGCATCAGTGTACGCTCCCTCTCTACGCAGGAATGTTACCGCATCAACACCATCCTTTGCCACATACAAATTGTTGTTCATCTTGCCGTCCCTGAGAACTTCCTGTGTCAGGCGCACATCACCGGGGTTGTCCTCCACCAGCAGAATCTCAATTGGTTTAGCTGTTTGTCTCATGGCTCTTCACATCCTCATAATCACTTTCCAGCCCCCACTCGATTTTGAAGGTCGTCCCCCTTAAATTGCTGATGACCTCAATATCGCCCTGTAACTGCTCCCTCATGAGCAGCTTCACGAGACGCAGACCAAGCGTTCCGGTGGAATCGATGTCGAAATCCTCTGGCAGTCCGATGCCATCATCGCTGACCTTCAGACTGATCCTGCCATTCTCCGGCGCATCGAGAGCAATTCCGATCTTCCCATCAGTTCTGCCATTGAAAGCATGCAACAGAACGTTTGTGAGCAGTTCGTTTATCGCCAGTCCGACCGGTATCGCAATCGATACCGGCAACGGGTAATCCACCACCCGGACCTCTGACACGATCTCCGTATCCCTGACCGGATGAGTCTGGAACAACTGGCTCAATAATCGGTCCACAAACTTCTTCATGCTAATATCTGTGAGGTCGCTTTTTTCGTACAACTGGCTATGGATGAGAATCATGGCATCGATTCTGTGTCTGGACTCGGTGAGTGCGTTGATTGTGGTCTTCTCTCCTGCGACCCGTGCCTGCATATTGAGCAGACTCGATATGACCTGAAGATTGTTCTTTGCACGGTGATGAATCTCATGCAACAGCACCTCCTTCTCATCCAGGGACGCTTGTATCTGCTCTTCCTCCTGTTTGCGCGTCTCGTCCAGTTCCATGTTGTGGAGTGCAAACGCTATGTCAAACGCCACCCCCTTCAAGAGACTTTTCTCCTCCCGGTCGGCAGCGGCAGCGGATGTAAGCGATATTGTGAGCAGACCGAAAAGCCTGCCTGCGTGCTCGAGACGGATGACTACGGCTTCCTTTCCGGTGCAGACGCTGCTGAGGCGGCAATCGCCACATGTTGTCTGCCCATCAACGACTGTGATTGTGGAACCGTCCCTGTTGGCGAGAGCGTCCCCGATGCACGGGGGGTGATTTCTGCCCAGCGCATTTTTTATGAACTGCTCGGTGAATCCGGACGCATCGTTTCCGGAACTGGCGCTCGAAGCACTGGAAATTTTTCCATTGTCCCCGAGAAAACCAAGCCACACGGAATCGTAGCCATGGGTATTCACCAGAGCCTCACACACCCCGTGGAGAAAACTATCCCGGTCAGTCTCAATCATAATCAACTGATCAACGCTGCGTACGGCTCTGAGGAGGCTGTTTAAGTGTTCGATCTGCTTCTCAGCCTTTTTACGCTCGATTGCGTAGTACATGGCACGTGTCAACGAGTTGGAATCCACCCGGCTCTTGACAAGGTAGTCCTGTGCGCCCGCCTGAACCCCTTTGATTGCAAGCGTTGTATCGTCAAGACCGGTGAGCATCACAATCGGCACGTCCGGTGCCATGTCATGCACACGTGCAAACGTATCGAGTCCGGAACTGTCCGGAAGTCCGAGGTCCAGCAGAATGACCTCGATATCCTTTGCGGCAAGAAACTCCAGTCCTGCCGATAGCCTGTCAGCACACCTCATATCAAACGTGGCGTTGCCCACATCAGAGAGCATCTCCCGAATCAGGCGAGCGTCACCGCTATTGTCCTCGATTAACAGAACCTTGATCTGTTTGCCAGTATCAGGCATCGTCATAAACTCGCGGTAGTTTCACAATCGTGAGCCAAAAATCCTCGATGGACTTAACCACCTGTATGAACTGGTCCAGATCGACCGGTTTTGTGATGTAGCAGTTTGCATGCAGGTTGTATGCTTTGTGAATGTCCTGTTCTGCCTTTGATGTGGTCAAGACCACCACTGGGATGTGTTTCAGGTCGGAATCGGCTTTGATCTCTGCGAGCACCTCACGACCGTCCTTCTTCGGTAGGTTCAAGTCGAGCAGGATTAAGTCCGGCACTGGGGAATCGACGTACTCCCCCTCCCTTCGCAGGAATGTTACCGCATCCACGCCATCCTTTGCCACATACAGATTGTTGTTCATCTTGCCTTCCCTGAGGACTTCCTGTGTCAGGCGCACATCGCCGGGGTTGTCCTCAACCAGCAGAATCTCAACAGGTTTTCCCACGCCTCCAATGTCCATTGTCATCGTCTCATCTCATCTCCTCTCGTTTCAGTACCGAATCTTCCATCTCCAGTGTGTGGAGCGCGAAACCGAGATTATCAGAAACATCCATCAGAAGCTCGATCTCCTCGTATTCGGTAGCAAGATCGGTTGCAAGCGATACGATAAAGAGTCCGAAGAGCCGCGCCTCGTACCTCACAGGTATGATCACAGTCTCACTCTCGGGATACGCATCGCCAAAGAAGCAACCCTCGCACGATACGGACTTATCCACGACCATGAACCGGTCCCCACACTCGAGCGCATCGCTCACACATTTGGGAATCTCCCCGCGCATCAGATGGTCGCAGAGGTGGGGGACGTTCTCGTCAGAACCGGAACCTGCGCCAGAGCCAACGACTGTGGCAAAGGTTCCGCCATTCTGCAGGAGCCCGAGCCATACCGCATCGTAGCCGCGTATGTCCTCCAGAATATCGCATGCTTTCATGAGGAGGCTCTTTCGGTCCTTCTCCGCAACGGTCAGCCTGGTTACGTTTCTGAATGCCCGAAATATGCTGTTCAGGTGCTTGACGCGCTTTTCGGCGGTCTTGCGTGCGATTGCGTAATACATGGAACGCGTCAGCAGGTTACCGTCCACCTGCCCTTTGACGAGATAGTCCTGTGCACCCTCCCGCACCGCTCTGATCGCAACCATTGCATCATCAAGACCGGTCAGTATGATTACAGGTATCTGCGACGACTGCGCCTGCACCTTGCTGAATGTATCGATACCATGGCTGTCAGGCAGTTCGAGATCCAGCAGGAGTACATCGATCTCGTTTGCAGAGATACGCTCCAACCCTGTAGAGAGCCGGTCGACGCAGACCGGATCGAACGGAGCGCCATTTACCTCTGAGAGCATCTCTTGAATCAGGCGAAGATCGCCCAAATTGTCCTCGATTAACAGGACACTGATTGATTTGTCGGTCATTTCCCCCTCGCATAAGCCCAATCAAAACGTCCCATCCTTTTTCGTGGACAGGACATGTCTTCAGGATGTGCTTATCATCATACCACATACCCCTGTGTAGCAATCATTGTTATGCGCTTCAGAGTCTTAAAAGCTTTCCTGTGAGGTGATATATTCCCCAACCGCCCTCAACGCCAGCACAAAGACCGCCCCCCCCGGCACGTTATCCTCGACATGCACAGATCCCCCATAGTTCCCCATGGCTTTCCTTACGATGTGCAATCCCAGACCGGTATTTCCAGTCTCGCCATGTACAAAATTCTCTTCAAATATACTCTCCTTTATCTCATCAGGGATTCCGGTGCCATGATCAGCAATTCTCACCTCACGGAACTCCCCCTTCACTCTTATCTCTATATCTATTCTGTCGGTCTTCCCGTGAACCACAGCGTTGTTTATTATGTTATCCATGACCGAATTCAGGGATTCATCAGCCAGAACCCGACCGTCGCCTTCTATGCTAAATGCGATGGCTGGATAGCTCGCCATGACCTCTTCGAGAACTCCAGTTATGGAATACCGTTTTAATCCGTGGTATGAAGAGGTAAATGTCTCTAACTCTCTCATCTTATTTATCAGTTCGACACTCTTGTTGACGCGGACGGCTGCCTTCTTCAGAAGTTCATCATCATTCAGTTTATCATAAAGCTGCAATTCGGTATCGATAACAAAGAGATCATTGATTATGTCATGCCTCAAGATCCTGTTTATCAATTTGATGTGATCGCGGTGCGATTTCAACTCTTCCTCTGTCTTCTTTCGCTCAGTAATCTCCTGCTTCAGTTGTGCATTGATCTGCAAGATCGTATCCCGGTTCTTTTTTAGTTCCATATGTGTATGAACTCTTGCCAGTAGTTCCGCATGGTTAAACGGCTTTGTAAGATAATCCTGACCCCCAACCTCGAATCCTTTTACCATATCTTCCGTATCAGTCTTTGCTGTGAGAAATATCACCGGAATACCCATGGTTTCTGGATCCTTCCTCATTTCCAGGCATACCTCGTACCCATCCATCTCTGGCATCATTATGTCGAGAAGAACGAGATCGACAGGATTGGATATGACTTTAGCGAGAGCGTCTCTGCCGTTCTGCGAAAAAGCGATTTCATAATCCTTTTCACGTAAAATATTGCCCACTACCTGTATGTTTTTGGGCACATCATCCACTATGAGAATGAGAGGCTTCTCTCGGATTCTCCCACTTCCCCCGGCTTCTACTTTCTGTGCATTACCCATTGTGGGCCCCCCTAAGGGGTATGTCCGTTCTCTATCATATATTTTGCCTATGTACCTACAAACAGTATCATTCGCTATACGGCACCGCGTGACCCGGAACACAACATGAGTTGTAACTACTCACCTTTTGGAAATTGTTGCACTTTGAATCTACTATTCTGATAGTGGATCAAACTCCGAATGGGAATTGTGGTTCTTCGCTGTTTTGTATGGGTGGCACGAGCACCATTCTGCTAAATGGGGCATCGGTGCAGAAGAACTATCCGAGATAAAACATGGCGAATAAAACCACAGAGGACACAGAGAGTCACAGAGAGATGTAACCTATTTTAAGATGGTATTTGCGAGTAATTATCAATAAGAAAACTCTGTGTTCCTCTGTGACCTCTGTGGTTAATTATCTATAAAACATACTAAAGAATTTCATCACCATGACTCACCCCAGTCGGGTCACCCTGATTTCCAACTACCCACACGAAATAGCGAAGAGCCGGAATTGTCATGTGAAGACGGTACAAGAACAGTTCTTTTGGAGAAATAATCAAAAATATACTAAACTCTATCAAAACGTTATTAGATTGAAAAGTAAAAGTGATTTGGAGTTATGCGAAATCGTTTTTCATAAATTTTCATTGTTCAGAAGTATGGGTATTCGGACATACTGTTGAGGATGTAGCTTAAAAATGACATAAAAGTCTACTGGTTTCTAAAACGTGAATATACTTCGCACCGCCACAAACTGGGCTTTTTTGCAATGTGTCAGCCGGATGTACAACAACACGAAAGACGTGACGACAGATATCACCCTTCGCGTCTCTCTCGCCTTTGCGCCTTCGCGTTAAATTGAGAACGCAAAGACGCGAGGAGGCAAAGAACGAAAATCGCGGTTTATACCGGTGTCGAGTATAGTTACCATGAGCCAAACGGGAATTTAACTACAGAGTGCGCGGAGGGTGATACAGCTCTTGCGTCCCTCCGCGGTTATTTTTCTTGCCAGGAACCATAGAATCGCAATCGTGAGACCAATCAACATACCTGAGTACGGTCAAGCGCCGCGATCTCATCCACCAGAACCGGGAAGTGGTCCAGTGTTTCAGGAAGTCTATCCATATCAAAGCTGTTTGCCTGTTTAAACAGGTCATCGCCCCAGTTTGCAAGCGAATCGAGATCATATTCTCGTCCCAGCCTCACAATCTCCTCTGCAAATCGTTCGATCTCGCTGATGATGGCTGATCCCTGTATCTGCGTCCAGTCAGCCATGAATTCATCTCTTAGAATATGCAGGAGTTCCGGAAGTCTGGCTTTCACTTCAGGTGTGAGCGTGTCATGTCTTTCAGTGGGGCTGGCTGACACGAATTTTTCAGTGGTATGTGGCAGAAAACGCATCAATTCAGACAATAAGTCGCTTTTGCTCACCGGTTTCTTCAGATAGCCATCACAACCCGCATCCATGATCTTTTTCTCATCATCCTTCATGGCATAAGCGGTCAAGCCGATTATGGGGATAGTCTTTAGATCATCGTCCCCTTTTATGATCCGGGTGGCTTCGTACCCATCCATCTCAGGCATCTTCACATCCATCAGAATAAGATCCGGGTGGTAGCGTCTGGCAGAATCGACTGCTTCCCTGCCATTCCGGGCTTCCGAAACATCGATTCCATGAGGTTTTAGAAAGCCGCTCACAAGAGCTCGGTTGGTCTCAACATCATCAACCACCAGAACGGACGGGTTCTCAAATGTTATCAGTTCCGCACCGGTGGCACTCTCAACTTTGGTTTGCTTCGCCATGGATGCAACAGCAACGCATCTGAGTCTGATTGAGAACGTGCTCCCCACCCCGACCTCGCTCGCAACTGTAATCTCGCCCTTCATCATCTCGACCAGCCGTCTGGTTATGGCTAACCCGAGACCGGTGCCGCCGTATTTGACGGCGATCTGCCCGCCATGTTGTTCGAACGCTTCGAAGATCCGCTCCCTGTGATCGTCAGGTATGCCAACTCCGGTGTCCTCTACGGAAAAGATGAGATCTATCATGGAGCGATCCCTTTTTACATACTCTTTACGGGCAGACAGCAGGATATGCCCGCGCTCGGTGAATTTGACGGCGTTACCAACCAGATTGAGGAGAATCTGCCGTAATCGTACCTCGTCCAGTAGCAGTGACTCAGGCAGGTCAGGATCAATCTCCATCTGAAAATCGATCCCCTTTCCTGCGACCGCCCAGTGAAATACCTGTTCTATCTCGCTATAGATGGAATGTGGGTTGACCGGTTCATAGTTCAGTTCCAGCTTGCCGGCTTCTATCTTGGAGAGGTCAAGGATGTCATCGATGATCTTGAGAAGCGATTTGCCGCTGGACGAGATGGTGGCTAAGAACCCCCTCTGCTCTTCATCCGTTATCTTGTCCCCCAGGATCTCTGTGAAGCCAAGGATGGCATTCATCGGGGTTCTGATCTCGTGGCTCATATTTGCCAGAAACTCGGATTTAGCCTCTGCTGCAGCCTCCGCTACCTCTTTAGCGATCTTTAATTCTTCTTCCGCCTGCTTCTGCTCGGTTACATCTCTGAAGATCACACAACGCCCATCACCTATCGGAGTTCCGAAAACTTCCACAACACGAACTGTTCCGTCCTTGCAGATTATATTCTGTTCCGAAGGTTCAAGCTCACCCCCTGCTCTTTCTGCGCCCTCGATATCCGGATGTTCCTCACAACGATTGGCAAGAGCCAGCCAGCTCCCAACATCCGGAATGTTTCCATAAGTATAGCCAAACGTCTTCAAGAACTGACCATTCAGATACTCGATCTTATCATCCCGGTCAACTACCATCATTGCAACAGGCATGTGCTCTATCAGACGCCTGAAATGCTTCTCGCTCTCACGCAATGCCACCTCCACGCGCTTTCGCTTCTCTTCTATATCCCGCTCCTTTGTTACAATCCTTGAGCAGCCAACCGTTCCTATTAACTTACCCTCATAATCCCGGAAAGGCGCCTTGTAAACATCGAAGATGGTAAATTCCCCCATTGCGTTTCCAGATTCCTCAAATCTTCCCTGCTCTTTGCTCTCAATTATCACCGAATCGGAATTGGTGCAGGTTTCCCCGAATGTATGCCACTCCGGGTCATCACGATGGGACTCAGTTTCCCTCCTGGCAAAATACATGTCTGTCTTTCCGACAGGCTCATCAGTATCGCTGGCATTGAGCAATCTTTCGCAGGTAGCCTTATTTGCGAAGATGAACTTTCCCCCGGCATCTTTTGCCCATATAAGATCCGGCAGATTGTCGCACATCAACCGGACCATCGAATACAGGTTCTTATACCGACTCTCACTCTCGCGTATCGCATCCTCGGCAGCTTTTCGCTCTGTAATGTCTTCATGTGTCAGGACAACATTCCGTACAACCCCGTTTCGATCCTTGATCGGGTAAACCCGGGACCGCAGCCAGCGCGCACGACCCGGAAAACCGATCTTTTTCGGATCATATTCAAAATCCGGGATCATCTGCGCTTCACCTGCGAATGCCTTCTTAAGATATGGTAGGATGCCTATCTCCTTGCTTAGCGGGTCTTTCAGCATATTGTATTTGCCAACAACCCCATCGGATGACGCTCCCCAGAGTTCTTCCCATGCTCTGTTGACCTGCAGCATCGTCCCGTCGGTATCGTATATCTCAATATCAACGGGGGATTGTTCAATCAGAAGCCTGAATTTCTCCTCACTCTCCTGCAGTGCCTCCCCCGCGGCTTTACGCTCGGCGATCTCCTGCTGGAGTTGCTCGTTTGCTTTTGTAAGTTCGGTTGTGCGTATATCCACAAGCTCCTCGAGATGTCCCCGATACCGGGCGAGTTCTTCCTCAGCAGCTTTACGCCCACTAATGTCCCGCATTATCGCAAGCAAGCGATCCTCGCCCTCTATTACGACGTGTTTTAAGTTTACCTCGGTCCAGAACAGTCTGCCTGACACGTCCTTTGCCAGCCATTCAAAGAGTTGGGGTCCTTCTGATGCTTTCCTGATCCACTGCATCGCATCGTCCTGAGCATAAGGCAGCTTACCAGCGCTGAAGTCACTCACACTGAGAAGCTGAGCTTCCTCTGGCGTGCAACCACACATCTCGCACATCCTCTGATTGGCATCGATGATATCGCCGTTCTCTATGTCGTGTACAAATATGGCGTCATTTGCCGCATCAAAGATGGTACGGTAATTCTCCTCTGATTGTCGCAGCGCATCCTCCGCAGCTATGTGCGACTCTGCAATCTTCATGCCGTGGAGGGCAAGCGCTATGTCAGAAGCAACCTCTTTTAAGAGTTCCTTCTCATCATCGTCAGAAGCGACACCAGGTGCGAGCGATACGGCGAGCAAGCCAAAGAGTGCACAATCGTGCTCGGAACGGATAATCAACGCATCCCGCCCGTCGCATTCGCCCCTGAAGAAACAATCACCGCACTCCTCGGATTTGCCGGTTACTACATTGCCTCCGCCTGCGTGGGCAAGCGCATCCCTTATGCAGGGCGGATGACTGCCTGCCATCACCTCTTCGCAGAAACCAGATACCTCATCCCCAAAACCCGAACCCCCGACCGCGGCAAAGTTGCCTGCATCGCTTATCAACCCAAACCACACAGTTTCGTAGCCGCGCGTCTCGAGCAAGATATCGCAGGCTTTCTTGATAAGGCGGTCCCTGTCTTTCTCAACCACAATCAACTGGTTGACATCCCTGATGGCTCGAAGGACGCTGTTTAAGTGTGTTATGCGTGCTTGCGCCTCCTTGCGCTCGGCGATGTCCTTAGCTAATAGTAAATTGTTGTGCCCAAGCGCGGAAATTTTTTTTGCCATCAGCCATAACAAATCAAGTACTTCTTCGAACTTTGCCTGCGACATTTCCGGCATATTTTCAAAGGCATCAAGCATTTCACCTGTGTCAGCGCCAATTTCCTTTGCATACGTTCCGATTCTATTTTTATCGACGCCCATTACATTGCTCTGACCGATCAGCCAGTTTGCAATGTGTTTACCTCCAACGATTATTGGGGCGCTGGCATCGACAAAACCACAGCTAAGGCATTTTTCATACGTTGGTTTCATAAGTGCCTTCGCTTTTTCCCCAAGAATCTTATCAGACTTTACGCAGTTTACATCTCCCTTTTCTGTGCTTCTGATGATCTCGCACACACCGCAGAAATTGCTTGCTCTTGTAATTGGCTCACCATCAATATCCGAAATGATAGATGCTACATCATTTGCGGCGGCAAAAGCATCTTGAATTTGCTGAAGGTCTTCCAAATCAACTAAATCCTCCAGGAAAACATTCTTAACATCTTTATCAGGCGATAAGATATAATCAAGTCTTATCCTGAGACGTTCTTCACTTTCTCGAAGCGCATCTTCGGCACGTCTGCGCTCTTCCGCAAGTTCGATGCCGTGCAGACCAAAAGCAATGTCCCCGGCGACCTCTTTAAATAATTCCTGCTCTTCCTTATCGATAGCAAGCTTTGCAGGGACTGCGACAGAAAAAAGACCGTAAACAGTTCCCGCGTGTTCCAACCGGATGGCAATCTCCCTTATATCATCACACGGTTCCGCCGGAGGACGATCCGTGCGGGTGGGGGCGGGATCATCTATTACTACAACCCCGGATCGTGCGAGCACCTCCCGGGTGTATTCGGTCAACGCTCCCTGTTTCAGTTGTTCGACCATGGGTGGGAATGCCTCGTAGAACCCTGCTTCAGCAGTCGTCACAAGCCTCCCTGCCTCATCTATCAGAGCGATCCAGGCGTTATGATAGCCCCGTGTCTCAATCAGGATGTCACAGGCTCTCCTGATGAGGCGGTCCCGGTCGTTCTCAACCACAATCATCTGATTGACATCTCTGATGGATCGAAGGATGCTGTTTAGGTGTATTATGCGCGCTTCTGCCTCCTTGCGCTCGATTGAGTGGCGTAATGAGCGTGCCAGTGAGTTACCATCCACATCTCCTTTGACGAGATAGTCCTGCGCACCTTCCCGCACCGCCATGTTTGCGACTGCCACATCATCAAAGTCAGTCAGCACTATGATCGGCAGTTCCGGTGCCTGGTCATGCAGACTTACAAAAGTTTCCAGCCCCTGACTGTCAGGTAGTCCGAGGTCCAGCAGGACTGCATCGATACCCCCCTCCATCAGCCGCTTCAGTCCTGATGAGAGCCTGCCTGTGTGCGCAAGTTCAAATGAATGCCCTTTTGTCTCCGATAGCATCTCCTGGATCAGGCGAAGATCGCCCGAGTTGTCCTCGATTAACAGGACATTGGTTGGTTTATCCGTTTCTTTCAAATTTGTACACCCCCTTTTACAGGAATTGTGAAATAGAACGTCGCCCCCTGCCCGGGCTCGGATTCCACCCACATCCTGCCGCCGTGTCGCTCCACAATCTTCTTGCAGACCGAAAGACCGATTCCAGTACCGGAATACTCATCCCTGCCGTGCAGCCGCTGGAATATTACAAAGATGCGCTCGAAGAACTCAGGATCGATCCCGATTCCATTGTCGGCGACCGAGAATTCCCACTCATCGCCTTTTTGCTCTGCTGCAACATGAACACGCGGTGTATCCCCATCATGGAACTTGATTGCATTACTGATCAGGTTCTGGAACACCTGAGCCAGTTGTGACCCGTCTGCTACAACAGTCGGGAGCTGATCATGTGTCACCACAGCACCGCCCTCCCGGATTGCCACCTCCAGATTGGCGAGCACCTGCTCAAGCACGTCCTCGCAATCGGTCGGTTCAAACGGTTCGCAGCGTGTTCCGACACGCGAATAGACCAGCAGATCGTTGATCAGTACCTGCATCCGCTTTGCGCCGTCCACGGCGTAGCATATAAACTCGTCGGCATTCGAATCGAGTTTGCCCTTATATCGCCGTGCCAGGAGCTGCACATAACTCGAGACCATGCGCAGCGGCTCCTGCAGGTCATGGGACGCGACATACGCGAACTGCTCGAGTTCGGTGTTGGAGCGCTTGAGATCAGCCACAGTCTGCGTAAGCTTTGTCTCGGCTTCCTTCTGATCTGTGATATCGATGTTGTAGCCCTGATAGTGCCGAAAGCTGCCGACCCGATCATATATCGGAACTGCATGGCTGTGAAACAGTCGATATTCACTTTCGGAGTCTTTCAATCGGAATTCCCCGTCATACACGCCTCTCTTATCCACTGCCTCAGACCACGTTCTGACGGCATCATCCCGGTCTGCCGGGTGCACCATCTCAGTCCATCTCTCAATCGTTCTGGGCAATGCCGGATCCTGCCCGGTGTACCGATACCACGCCTTGCTGAGGTAGGAATACTCTTTCCCGTCAAAAGCCCAGATATGTATCGTGGCATTGTCAAGGACTGCCCGTAGCTGCCCTTCACGTTCCCGCAGCGCCTCTTCGCTCTCACGCTGTTTGCGCAGGAAACCTGCCGCCACAACACCTCCGGCCAGACATGTGAGAATGAGTGTAGTTCTCACATAGAGCACGTAAGGCGGTATATTCAGCGCAAGCAGATCAAAAAAAGAACTCTCAACGTAGAATATTCGGGAACCGATGACACTATCGATGAGCCAGAAGAGAGCCCCGAACAGAAGCGAAGCACTTATGATATAACCTGTTTTTGTCTGATTAACCCGATCCTCCAATCCAAAGAATCTTCTTGTATATCCAAGGTTCAACAGCACATCAGCCAGCAATAAAATGATATATCCGACCACAAACTGTTTGATTGCGACAAAACTGGAAAAATTCCAGGTTATCGTGCTGGCTGCACCGGAAGCCCAGTTCCATGGAGGTGGATTGAACGTTATTGCCCATCTTGCCAGTGTATACAGATTTATCGTGCTGAGTATCCTGAACGGAACCTCTACTGCATACGCACTCAGCCACCATTCGGGATCCTTTCGTCTTCTGCGCAGGTCAGCAAAGAATCCGTGCCACGCGATCCACAGTGTAAACGGTGGCACAACGAGCAGCGTGGCATAACCGTTGCTCGGACCCCATATCCACCAGATGGACTGGCAGCCGCCAGCAAGCGCAGAGAGGAGCCCATATCTCCAGCCCCACGCGAGGGTTATTAGCATCGGGAACAGGAGTCCGATTAGAATGGTGGCGGTGTATGGCGGAAAAGGGAAATTGATGGTATGAAAGTTCAGGAGAAATCCGAGTAACCCGAAGAAAATCGAGACTGCGATTTTGTACGCGGCTCTGTTCTTATCGACCATTTAGTAATCGTCCCCCTCAACCGGTATTGTGAAGTAGAACGTCGCCCCCTGCCCGGGCTCGGATTCCACCCACATCCTGCCGCCGTGCCGCTCCACAATCTTCTTGCAGATGGCAAGTCCGATTCCAGTGCCTGAATACTCATCTCTGCCGTGCAAGCGCTGGAAGATCACAAAGATGCGCTCGAAGAACTCGGGATCGATCCCGATTCCGTTATCAGCAACAAAGAATTCCCACTCACCATCTTTTTGCTCTGCTGCGATGTGGATGCATGGCGGCTCATCGCAACAGAACTTGATTGCGTTTTCGATCAGGTTCTGGAAGAGCTGAACAAGCTGTGAAGAATCCGCAGTCACGTTGGGCAGGGCATTATGAGTCACCACTGCGCCGCTCTCACCGATTGCAATCTCCAGGTTCATAAGCACCTGCTCAAGCACGAGGGTGCAATCGATCGGTTTAAACGGTTCGCCGCGTGTTCCGACACGCGAATAGACTAGCAGGTCACCAATCAGTGTCTGCATCCGTTTTGCCCCGTCCACCGCAAACTCGATGAAATCGTCAGCATCAGAATCGAGTTCCCCCTCGTAGCGCCGTGCCAGAAGCTGCACATAACTTGAGACCATGCGAAGCGGCTCCTGCAGGTCGTGGGACGCGACGTACGCGAACTGCTCAAGCTCGGCATTGGATCGCTCCAACTCCAAAACGCTCTTGTATAGCGCCTCTTCAACCCTCTTGCGCTCGGTAACGTCCTTAGCTAATACCAAATTGTTGTGTCCAAGAGCAGAGAGCTTTTTCGCCATCAGCCATAACAAGTCAAGCACTTCTTCGAACTTTGCCAGTGAGATCTCCGGCATCTTTTCAAAAGCATCGAGCATTTCATCTGTATCGGCATCAATTTCCTTTGCATACGTTTCAATTCTGTTTTTATCGACACCTATTGCATTGCTCTGACCGATCAGCCAGTTTGCAATGTGCTTACCTCCAACAATTATCGGAGCGCTGGCATCGACAAAACCACAGCTGAAACATTTTCCATAAGTTGGTTTCATAAGTGCCTTTGCTTTCGCCCCAAGAATCTTATCAGACTTTACACAGTTTATATCTCCCTTTTCTGTGCTTCTGATGATCTCGCACACACCGCAGAAATTGCTTGCTTTTGTGATTGGCTTACCATCGATATCCGAGATAATGGATGCTACATCATTTGCAGCGGCAAAGGCATCCTGGATTTGCTGGAGGTCTTCTAAATCAATTAAATTAGTTAGGGAAATATTTTTAACATCTTTATCAGGCGATAGGATGTAATCGAGCCGTATCCTGAGACGGTCTTCGCTTTCCTTGAGCGCCTCTTCTGCATGCTTGCGCTTCTCATCAAGTTCGATGGCATGAAGAGCAAAAGCAATGTCCCCGGCTACTTCTGCAAACAATGCTCGCTCTTCCCGGCATACAGCAAGCTCTGCGGGAACTGCAACTGAAAGCAGACCATAAATCCGCCCCCCGTGTTCCAACCGGATGGTCTTTACTCTTCTGCCACTATGCTGTTCCGCGAGAGGACAATTCACGCAGGCAGAAATCGGATCATCTGTCACTACAACCCCGGATTGCAAAAGCGCCTTCTGTGTACATTCGATCAATTCTCCATGCTTCAGTCGTTTGACCATGGGCACGAATGCTTCACCCAGCCCTGCTTCGGCAGTCGTTACAAAAGTCCCTGATTCGTCTATCAGGGCGATCCATGCACTGTGATAACCGCGAGTCTCAATAAGGTTGTCGCAAGCGCCCTGAAGCAGTCTGCCCCGGTCATGTTCCTTTGTGATGAGCTGGTTAACGTTTCTGATGGCACGCAATACAAGGTTGAGATGTACCCTCCTCTCCTCCAGATGCTTGCGCTCGCTGATTTCACGCCGGAGTTCATCAGTGCGATCTTTAACCAACTCCTCAAGATGCTTACGGTATTTCTCAAGCTCCTCCTCCGCGCTTTTGCGTCTGCTGATGTCCCGCATTATCGCAAGCAAGCGATCCTCGCCCTCGATTACGACGCGTTTTAAGTTTACCTCGGTCCAGAACAGTCTGCCTGACATATCCTTTGACAGCCATTCAAAGAGTTGGGGTCCCTCGTCGGATGCTTTTCTGATCCACTGCATCGCATCTTCCTGAGCATAAGGCGGCTTGCCTGCGCTGAAGTCCTCCACGCTGAGACGCCGAGCCGCATCTGGCGTGCAACCACACATCTCACACATCCTCTGATTGACATCTATGATATCGCCGTTCTCTATGTCGTGTACAAATATGGCATCGTTTGCCGCATCAAAGATGGTGCGGTAAGTCTCCTCTGATTGTCGCAGCACATCCTCAACAGCTTTTCGCGCTGTTACATCCTTTATAACGATGCAGTACTTTCTATTCCCGGCAATATCCATAAGGCTGTGGCTGACAAACAAAGATCTCCTCTTACGATCCTTTGTAACGATGTCAACCTCATAAGGTTCCCCTTCACCCCGGCATAATTCATCCCATCGCTGCGACACGAATTCATGGACGTCACGCGGCATCACCTTCATGAACGAGTTGCCAATGAGTTCTGCCATCGTCCAGCCAAGTATCTCAAATGTGGCATCGTTGCCAAACTCGAAGTTTCCGTCGGAATCAAGAACGAACATCCCGTCCCGGGACGTTTTGATGATTGCTTCAAGGTATTTTTCATTACTCCCTGCAAGAGCATTTGCAGCTTCCGATTGCCTGATCTGGGTTAGACCCATCTCGCCTACGAATTCCGCAAATCCCACAAGAAACTCCAGAATCAGCTTTATCCGGTCTTCTGCAATGACAGGGACTTCGGATAACGCCTCAATGTATGTTGTTTCATCAAATCCGTGTTCACGCGCCTGTTTGCGGAAATATTCGCAATCCGGCTGTTTGAATAGGAATTGCCCGACCAAGAAATTCGCTATGTGCTCGCCCGCAATCAGGATAGGCGCAGCGGCATTGACCAAGCCATTCCGGCACCGGTAAATGGCATATTTCTCCCCCTCTGTGAGCTTGTTTGCAAGGATCGTATCGCTTTCAATGCATTTGTGGCATGTTTGAGGATTCACTCGATGAAACTTTGTACAGATCTTCTGCCATCTCGAGCTGGTCAGTACTCTCCCCTCCAAGTCTACTACTGCTGACGCAATTCTGGCAGCCTCACAAAAGCTGTCAGTAAGGGCTTGAACCTTGTCGATATTGATGAGTTCTGAGATTTCATATTTCACCGTACTCCCCTCCTTTTGTGGGAATCGCGAAGTAGAACGTCGCCCCCTGCCCTGGCTCCGATTCCACCCACATCCTACCACCGTGCCGCTCCACAATCTTCTTGCAGACCGCAAGACCGATCCCTGTGCCTTCATACTCATCCCTTGCGTGAAGGCGCTGGAATAGCACAAAGACGCGGTCGAAGAACTCAGGCTCGATCCCGATGCCGTTATCAGCCACTGAGAATTCCCATTCATCCCTCTTCTGCTCTGCTGCGATGTGGATGCGTGGCGGCTCCTCGCCCTGAAACTTGATCGCGTTACCGATCAGGTTCTGGAAGAGCTGAACAAGCTGCGAGGAATCAGCCGCAACCGCCGGTAGCGGATCATGGGTCACCACTGCGTCGCTATCTTCAACAGCCAGTTTCAGGTTGGAGAGTGCTTGCTCAAATGCATCTTCGCAGTCGGTCGGTGTGAGCGGCTTGCCACGCGTGCCGACGCGTGAGAACGCGAGCAGGTCATTGATCAACGTCTGCATCCGGTTCGCGCCGTCCACAGCAAAGCCGATGAACTCGTCGGCATCGGAGTCGAGTTTGCCCCCGTATCGCCGCTTCATAAGCTGCATGTAACCAGAGACCATGCGAAGCGGCTCCTGCAGGTCATGGGACGCGACGTACGCGAACTGCTCGAGTTCGGCGTTGGAACGCTTCAGCTCCAAAACGCTCTTGCGCAGCGCCTCTTCAACCCTCTTGCGCTCGGTAACGTCCTTAGCCAACACTAAATTGTTGCGTCCAAGATCGGAGAGTTTTTTCGCGATGAGCCATAACAAATCAAGCACTTCTTCGAACTTTGCCCGTGACATCTCCGGCATCTTTTCAAAAGCATCGAACATTCCATCTGTATCAGCACCAATTTCCTTTGCATAAGTTTCAATTCGGTTTTTATCGACACCCAGCGCATTGCTCTGACCGATCAGCCAGTTTGCGATGTGCTTACCTCCAACAATTATCGGAGCGCTGGCATCGACAAAACCACAGCTAAGGCATTTTTCATAAGTTGGTTTCATAAGCGCCTTTGCTTTCTCCCCAAGAATCTTATCGGACTTTATGCAGTTTATATTTCCCTTTTCCGTGCTCCTGATGATCTCGCACACACCGCAGAAATTACTTGCTTTTGTGATTGGCTTACCATCGATATCTGAGATGATGGATGCTACATCATTTGCAGCGGAAAAAGCATCCTGGATTTGCTGAAGGTCTTCCAAATCAATTAAATCAGTCAGCG
>DAOVGE010000189.1 GCA_030672605.1 Methanosarcinales archaeon | reverse complement strand
GTGAATTGGAACAAACATCTTTTTTGTCGTCACGATTTTAGAGGTTTTTCGCTGCAAGGATTGAGTGACCTGAAGATCCACCTACC
The DNA here is from genome assembly GCA_030672605.1 of Methanosarcinales archaeon. GTDB lineage: Archaea > Halobacteriota > Methanosarcinia > Methanosarcinales > Methanogasteraceae > Methanogaster_C. The sequence goes on along the minus strand of DAOVGE010000189.1, from coordinate 12,105 downwards.
AGATTAGGTAGTGTTATCAGAGAGAAATGCTCTGATAAAACATGGAAAATAAAACCACAGAGGACACAGAGAGCACAGAGAGCACAGAGGAGTATAACCGGTTTTAATATGGGTGCTTTGTGAGCAATAATCGATGATATGACTCTGTGTCCTCTGTGTCCTCTGTGGTTTATTTTTTTTGCGAGGAATGAAATAAAATAAGCGTTTGGTGAAAGTGGAAATGTATCTCCTACTGCGTGACTTATTTTGGGCGGTAATTCACGTTTCACCGAAAACCGGGGCATATAAAACCACGAGATTACACAAGATTAACACAGAAATCTTGTGGAGATGGCTGCGCCGCTGCTTCGCAGACTGTGTAATCTTGTGGTTCATACCACAAGTTATTGAGCATGTACCCCCCCTCTCACTCGCTCCCGCTCCAGAAGGCGCAACCAAGCAGGATTGCAACAGGAAGTCCTGACGTCCTCGCAAGCGTCCATGCACCGGAGATTGTGCCCGCAATCTCTGATGGTGTGGGCGTGTACCATGGCACCCCGAGATCGTCGAGCAACTTCGGCGTCAACTGCCCCATCGGAACCTGTGCCGATATCTGTTCGCCGAGATCGCCTCTGTGGCTGATGATCATGAGAAGAGGTATTCCATAGAGCAGGTTCAGCGATGCGAGCGCATTGATACTGTTTCCGAGCCCGGAATTCTGCATGACAAGCGCAGGATTCTTCCCTCCTAAGTATGCGCCAGCGCATATCCCGATGCCCTCTTCCTCGCGCGTCACAGGGATGTGTATGATCTCGTCGTCGGATTCGATCAGATCGATCAACTCCCCGAGATTGATGCACGGAACACTCGCAACGAAATCGATTCCTGCCCCTCTCAACGCGAGATACACGTTCATGATTCTCGAATTCTCACAGTCTCGCACGCGACCCTAATCAGCCTGAGCCACGTGTTCAGCGCAGCGCGCAGCACAGCGATATCTTCAGCCGTAACAATGAGGCGCAACTCCCCGCCCTCAATTGAGAGCGTTGCCACACTCTTTGAAAATGTTTCCGCACTCTCCGGCAGCAGCGCACGGTATATCATGCGGGAATCCCCGCCGAAATCAAACCGGAATTCTGCCCGTTCCATCACTCAGCACAAACTCGCTTTATCTGAACAGGTCGCTCCTTTAAGAGGATGCGATGCCCGCAGTACGGGCACCGGATGCCGCGATATTCATAATCGATCTCGACTGGCTGCTTGCAGCGGACGCACCGGTAGCCCATCACGCCTCCATCATTATATCCCGCTCACGCTGCTCAATTGCGCGCTTGACCGAACGTGCGACCGTCGTTCCGACCGAGGTTGCCGGAAGATATGTGCCACCTGCAAAGGAGTGTCCGCATTTGGCGCATCTCCAGATCCCTGTACCGGTGCGGCGCACGGATGGGGAACCGCACCGGATGCACACATGCTTCTCGTGCATCTTTTCTTCGATGTCTGCGACCTTTTTGCGGATGTTTCTACCGTATCGCACGCCAAATCGGCCTGCAGACCTTGTTTTCCAACCTTTTTTGTGTTTGACCATATTTATTTCTCCATGATTTCAGAGCGATTTTTTTAAAAAAATCGATTTACACTTCCATGAATTTCTTTCGTATCTCACTTGCCGCAGTCTGTGCCATCCCGACCACCCTCATGACCTGATCAATCGTGAGCGGTTCTGCCCCGGTCTTCTGCATCCCTGAGATGCTACCATCGGTATTGGTGGCAACGATTAATGACGTGCTCGCAATCTTCTCCTCGTCGAGCGATGGATCAAGCATCATTTCCCCACCGAACTCAATTGTGGTGACTGCGAGAGGGATGTCTCTTACCGGAAGGGGCGTGTCCTCACCAAGATCGTGTCTTGCCGCGGGTATAGTCGTAGTGAGCAGTGCTGCGATTGCGCCCATGCTTGCTGCATCGATGATGTTGCCGCCGTTGTTCAGTACGTGAATGTCAACGAATATGATCCAGACCTTCTCGCCTTCGGTTATGCAGAGTTTTGTGAGATCGATCGATTCCGACTCACGGATACCGCGATCCACGACTCTCGCAATCTCTATTGCCCCCTCTCTCGGGGGACCTGCCTCATAATCGGGGGACGCAAGCGGGATCAGTTCGATGTTGACTATGATTACGCCTTTATCCGGCGTATCCGGAAACGGCTCACCCGGCTGGACCTTTATTCCGACCAGTAGCCTGGTATCCCCAAGCGTGACCATGGCTGAACCGTCCGCCGTATCTATGGCTCTGGTCTCGATTGTTATCTCTCGAAATTCATCAAAAGCACGCCCATCCGCACGCTCGCCCTTGAGCACCAGATTGAAGAGGTGATCGCGCTGGACCTCTGCCATCACGGTATTATCGCCACTACTCATCCGAACCGCCCTCCGCTCGGTATTCGTCGCCGTATTTCTCGATTAGTGCCTGACGCTGTAGTTCATAGACCGTAGTACACCCGGTCTTTGCCAGTTCGAGCGCCGTGTAGAATTCCTCTGTTGTCATGCGTCCGTCCATCTGAAGAAGCGTTATCCTGTTGTCCGCAGTCATTGCGATCGGTACGTCTGCCTCTCCGAAGTTGTCCTCCTCCTTCATCAGGTCGAGCACGATCTCGCCATCCACCTTCCCGACGGCGCACGCACTGACCAACCCTCGCATCGGTATACCTGCGTCCGCAAGTGCCAGTGATGCCGCATTGATGCCCGCGGTTCTGGTGCCGGCATCTGCTCGCAGCACCTCTATGTATATGTCAATTGCCGTCTTCGGGAAAAATTTGGTGAAGACCACGTGTTCGAATGCCTGCCTGATTACCTTTGAGATTTCCACGCTTCTTCTACTCGGACCAGGCCTTATTCGCTCATCCACTGAGAACGAAGCCATATTATACCTGCACTGTACGACCGCTCCGGTCATATTCTGTCTGTGTCTCGGATGAAGCTCTCTCGGACCGTACACGGCAGCCATTACCTTATTACGTCCCCATTCAAGATAACATGATCCATCAGCCCGATCAAGCGGGCTGAGCTCGATTTTAATCGGTCGCAATTCATCGCGGCTCCGACCGTCCAGTCTCTTTCCATCGATGATGAAATGTTCCGGTTTTTCGCTCATTACCATTCCTCATTGTCTCTGCTTTCATGCATTCTGCTCTGCATAGTCTTTTCTTTTGCCTTCAGGAACGCCTGTACACGATCAGTCAATCCGGGTGTGTGCGCATTTGCCTCTATATACCTGATTGCCTGGATCGCAAGATCGATACGATTCCCACTGCCACTGATCCATACCCGTCCATTCTGACCAACGAACATACCGCAGCCAATCATGCTCTTCAAAAGCCGGATCATTGAGCCGCTGCGACCGATCACCCGCGGCATCTTTGTCGGGCCAATCGTCGTGATGCGCCCGTCAGTGAGGCGTCTCAGTTCCTTATCTCGCATTGTGAGTTCCACCTTCATTGCGGCATCCACCTCTTTTACCAGCACCAGTACACAGTCTCCGACCTTCAGATATTTCTTCATGTCCTCGAGTTCAATCCGCCGCGGATACTGTGATACATGCAGCAAACCATCATAAGGCGAGTTGATATCGACGATCCAGTTGGAATGCGTCGTCTCGATTATGATCCCGATCACCCGGTCGTTAGCCTGTGGAATGTACTTGCCTGAAAGAGGTATCACGCTGACATACCGCACTCCCGCGTTCACGAGTCCGTACACCGAGGCACAGACCTCATCCCCGCGAATGTACGTGCCGCTACCCGACATTTTTACATTATCAGATACCACATCACCCGGAACAACAATCTTTCTTTCCATATAATTACCTTTATTTTAAAAGTTTGGTTTCTGCGTTGCCTTTTGACACGCGATTCACAATACCGTAAAAATCGAGCTGCATGCCCGCGGGAATCTTGATTACGCCGATCCATGACCCATCATGTTGCCACTCTTCCTTTTGCACCTCGCCAAAGCCTGCAACTTCCCCATACGCCTTTGCAGCATAATCTGCCGGAATCTTGACGGCGACCTCTACGGTATCGAACCTGATAGGGATTATCGGGCGAATCGCATCCATCGTTATGTTCACCAGCTCGTCAACACTCTTCATAACATCGAGATGTATGCCAGCCTCATCCATCGCCTTCTCGATTCGCGCAGGTGGGTGCGGCGCCTTTGTCTGTGGGTTGAACGCACCAGCCGCGATGATACCCACAACCTGCCTCCGCTTATCATCGAGTATTTGCTTCCGCTGATCCTTTGTGAGGTGCAGTTCTCCATGCTTCACTATGTGCTCTGCGACCGCATAGATCTCTGTTGTGCCAAAAGTTCTCTCTACGTCCTCCTCGGCAGGGTGATCACCGCGGCTGGCGTTTTCAAAGACATCCTCAACCGCAAGCATCGCGGGAATGTCCACATCATCACCTTTGCGGAGCGACAACGCAAGTTCAGGATCAACCAGAACCTCGTAGTGCTTGCCGCCGTGTTTCAGCCGTGCCGCGATCGCGTTATCAAGTGTGACCATAACTACTCACTATCATCCTCAGTTACGTCCTTCTTAAATTCCTCGACGATCTCCGTGACGTAGCCGACAAGTGTCTCCTTCTCGAGTTTTTTGAACTGCCGTTCCTCGAGGGTCACGACCCCAATCTCGATTGTGTCCACATCGAACCGGGTATCAGAGACCTGATACAACGCCCGGAGTCCGAGACGGATCGCATCTTCTACGCCAATGTCCCCTGAATACTCCTGCTCGAATATCTCCATCACCTTTGCTCTGCCGGCACCGATTGCGGTCGCATTGTATTCAAGCAGTGCGCCGCTCGGATCGGTCTCAAACAGCCTTGCCCGGTGATCGTCCACCCCAGCAATCAAAAGGGCGGTCCCGTACGGACGTACACCGCCAAATTGGGTGTATGTCTGCTTATGGTCGCAGATCTTCTTTGATATCGTCTCCACTCCGATCGGCTCGTCATAATACACCCGATTAACCTGTGCCTCCACACGTGCACGATCGATCAGTGCACGGGCGTCCGCAACCAGTCCTGATGTCGCTGCACCGAGATGCTGGTCGATCTGAAAAATCTTCTCGATGGATTCGGAGACTAACAGTGGGCTTGTGACTCGTTTATCAACCAGTAACACGACGCAGTCCTTTGTTTTTACCCCTATTGCAGTTGTCCCCCGTTTAACCGCTTCTCGGGCATATTCTACCTGAAAAAGTCTCCCATCCGGACTGAATACGGTTATTGCACGATCATACCCCATCTGGGGTGCCATTTGCATTTTCAATCATCTCCTGTCTGTTTATCGCATGATGAATTATGTATGTGCGTATAAAAGGTTTTTCGGAATTTGCAATAAAATCCGGTCATCCTCTCGTTGACATCTTCCCGACTATGTCCCTGCGTGTGATGAATCCAACCAAATCGCCGTCGAGATTGAGAACAGGAATTCCACCATACCCGTGTTTCAGCATCAGGTTGACAACCTCTACTATGTTAGAATTTGTGTACACAGTCTTTACACCGCGGCTCATGATATCCACAGTCAGGAGACTCTTTATCCGAGTATCCTGCTGGTTGGCAGGTACAAGATCGCGGATCGCACGCATCGCTTTCGCTATGTCCTTCTCTGTGATGATCCCGACCAGCTGATAATCCTCAACCACCGGAAGCCGTCCGATGTCCTGGTCCATCATTATCCTCCGCACATGAACCACGCGATCGCCGGGTGCGGCAGTGACCGGTTTATTCATAAATTCCGCAGCGAACCCGAAGACAGTCCGGGTCTGGAGAACCTCGTTCGGCGTGATCCAGCCGAGAATCTCGTCGCCATCCATCGCAAAGAGTATGCCCCTCTGCTGTTGTAGCATGGATATGGCAGCCTCCATGTCATCCTCCGGAGACATCTCAGTGTACGCATCACTCACAGCCGTTGCAACGTGCAGAGATGATGCCGAGAGACCTGGCTTTCTACTCGTGCCGAGGACGCGCGCTATGTTTCGCATCGTCAAGACCCCACGAAGCGTGCCCTTACTCGTCACCATCAACCGTCTCGTATCATGCTTTTCCATGAGATCCAGTGCGTGAGAGATATCCTCTGATTTCTCGATTCGCACAGGATCCACCATAACATCAGATATTTTCATTCTTATTCTCCCATCTTCATTATCGCTTGTAACATACTCTCTTGATTCAAAATACCAGTCACATCCCCGTTCTCGTCGAGAACAACGATGCTTGTGATCTCCTCCGCCACCATCATACCGGCTGCATCGACTGCGAGCCCGTCCTCTACAATCGTTACTAGCGGCATGGACATAATATCCTCTGCAAGAATTGGAAATTCGAGGACCTTTCCGCGCATGCTGCTGCCGGATGGCATACACGCAAACGTCAGATTGGAGTTGGTAATCATGCCCACAGCTTGTCCGCCGTATTCGAGAACCACGACCCGGTCCACCTCTTCCGCTTCCATCAACTGGAGGACGTGACCGAGTGAGTGCCGTCTGTGAACAGATGCGACAAAGTCGGACATGATCTCGCTTGCACATATCGCAGTTGTTGCCTGAGAAAAGTATTTGATCAGATCCCATTTGGTGACGACTCCGTAGAGCTCCTCGCCGCGAACCGCAAGACCGCCAACGCTATTCTCAAGCATCAGTTCGCAGACCTGCGAGAGCGTGGCATCGGGGTATATACTGATCAGCGACTTCGTCATGACCAGTTGCACAGGAATCTGGTCGATCGGGCGTCTTCGCCACTGCGGCTCTGCCTGATTGAGCCTGCGCCCTATATCGGATTTGGTGAGCATGCCAACGGGTTCGTCATGCAAAACCACAAGTAGCCGACTGATCTTATGCCTGAGCATCAGATTGCGCGCATGCGAAACTGGCTCTGCCGGCGTAATCGCATACACCGGAGCACTCATTATGTCCTTAACTTGCATGTTCCACTATTTCAATGTAGCTAGTGCCCTAACAATATCTATTTCTGTCAATATTCCTGTAAAAACACCCTGATCGATAATTGGAAGTGATCCCACGCCGTTTGTGACCATCATCTGGGCGCAATCGCCCAGATCCCGATCCGAGGTCGTCCAGATAACGTCCTTCTCGATCAGCGATTTGGCAGACACGGTCAGCGCACCCTCGATGTCAACTGCCCCTTTTGTAAGTGCTTCACCGCTTCCAAGGAACCGCAGTATGTCAAAAGCGGTGACGATCCCGAGCAGAATCCCGTTTTTGACGATCGGTAGACGTCTGAATTCATTATCAACCATCAGTTTCCCGGCGGTTCCGATGTCAATATCCGGATCGATCGTTGTCACGCCCGTTGACATGAAATCGGCCACCTCAACCTCGGTCTTGACGCCTGCAATCATGCGCATACAATCCTGTTCAGTGACAATCGCCATCACACAGTTATCCTTGTCCAGAATAGGTAGACATCCAACCATCTCTTTTTTCATCATAGTCAGAGCATCGCTTATCGAGGCATTCTGGTACAGATGTGGGACTTCGAGCTTCATGATCTCCCGAACCTCCTCGTTGACCGCGGCAAGTATGTTGCCACCGAATCGATTGGTGACAAGAGAGTGTCTCGGTCCGCCGCACAGAAAATCAACGATGTTCTGGCATACAATGATTCCTCTCAATTGTTTTGTGCCTGCGTCTGCTATCGGGATTCTCCTGAATTCATGACTCACCATCGTCTTCACGGTGCTCATGATCGTTGTCGTCCGTGGAACCGTCACAACGTCCGTCGTTGCGATCGTGAGTACATCCCCGAGGTGTGCGGAAGCATGTGAGTTGGTTGTTCCGACACCCCCTCGATCCAGCGCACCTCCTACCATCACTGTGCGCGGTTTCGATCGTTGTTGCCTTTTCATTCAATCACCATTAATCGCATGTGATCATGCATGGTCACAGTACATTTAAAACTTACTGCCCAACACCACTAATCAACAGCTCACAGACCGCATCACCGCATGACCACATCGTCTTATGCTATAAGTGCGCAATCATTTAAAGTTAATTGAGGATCATATTTAATTGATGAATGTAAAAACCCTGAGAATCATCCTTCCTCTGGTACCGATGATCTTGCTCGCGGCAACGGTTGCGGCAGCGTTTGCAACACACGGCTGGGATGTGGAGGCGACGCTCTTTACAGATGATCCTGCCAGGAAGATGGAAAATCTCATAGCTCCCGATGTTATGGCTGGAGGTGATTCTTTCAAGGTATCAGACGTTGGTATTTCCGACGATGGACGAAAGATTTCGCTTGAAATCGAGTTTCGCTCGCCATTGAATGTGCCTGTGACGGTAAAAGAGCTTTCTGCCGATATTGCAACCGAGGGCGGTTCCAGCAGGCTCAGCCTACAGGACGAAGTGAAGATTCCTCCGAAAGAGTCCGCAACCCTCGAGATTGCGGGTCCGCTCGATGGGACTCCTTCGACTATGGGTACTACACAATCACCCTCCAACCTGACAATAAAACTGGAGATCGGAGGAATAATAATTGAAATGGCGGGGATGCCATGACCCGGCTGAACGTACCCGGTACAATTGCGGGATTGCTCACAATCGCACTGCCATTTCTCGGGGCGTGGTGGCACCTCACACTGGGAACAGACGCACTAGTCGTCTCTGCGGCGCCGTTTGAGGTCGTGACAAGCATATTTGGGGAGAAGATGACGACTCCACTCTTCTGGTGGTTCTGCCTCGGGCTCAAACTCGGAGTGATCTATGTCGGAGCAGTGCTTCTGGCAGGCTCGGTACTCATCACATCTGACGACCACACAGCAATAGCCGAAGAGTTGATACGCTTCGGATCCACGAAACTGATGTATCTCGTGATAATGTTTGTCGTTGCCCTGTTGATTGCAATCACTCTTGCGAATCAGTCCGCAGGACTCGTCCCGTTCCGGATCAATCTCCCGTATCTCATCGGAAGCGATGTGATCAGTGCCTCTGCAGAGGGTGCGCGAATCACAATCCCAATTGACATGAAACTCACATGGGCATTCGGAGTGGCAGTACTCGCTGCTATGCTCGGAATCGTCGCACAGGTCTATCAGAAGAAGATGTGAAGCGCTATAGAACTCACGTATCCACTTCAAATCGGGGGGTAAAAATGGTAGCCACAGAGATCATAGAGTTATTTCCTCTCTGTGTCACCCTGTGGCAGATAATATACACAATGGTCGTATGTGTTTAGCTGAGGCGAACAAAAACCACGAGATTTCACGAGATTGACACAAGAAGATGGTAGTCTTTCTCGTGGAAATCTGTGCAATCTCGTGGTTAGGGCTTGCAGAAAAATAAAGTAGCATTTTTGGCAGGTAGACCCCCATATAAAAAGCTTGATAGCGGACAGTTATACACATGAAGAAAGTTGAAATTTCCTGATTCTGATGGATTCTGTGGTTTCCAACCTTTGCGCCCTTGCGTCATCGCGTCTTTGCGTTCATCTGATCTAACGCAAGGTCGCAAAGGTGAGAGAGACGCAAAGTTGAGATGGGTACACCGCGTTTTTCCACGTACGCGAGGGGGCTACCGTTAGCGACCACCGAAAGCATCAGAACTAGGAAATTTCAATATGTTATTTTTCGGTGACGACTTAGCTAAACACATACCTATTAACCTATCCTGGATTGGCACACTACCCAAAAATCATGGTGACCAGAAAATAACAAAAAGTCCCATATCTTTAGGAAAGACTGAAGATAAGTTTCGCCATACTTTTGAAGTGGATACCTCTTGATTGGCGATCATGTTGTATGTGCCCCGGTCTTGTGTATTCATGGTCAAATTGGCAATTACAAAAATCGCAGTTTATGCCGTGTGCTCGGGTATAACACATAGTTCCCCGATTGCATAACCCCGGGAACGCTGCAAACGTTTATGCAGCCCCGCCCCGCTAAAGAAAGACCATGTTCGAAGTCATTCCAGCCGTTGATCTGAAGGGCGGCAGATGCGTGCAACTGGTACAGGGAAATCCCGAAAACGAACTCGTCTCACTCCCCGACCCCACCATGATTGCGCGTGATTGGGAGGATCAGGGCGCAAAGACCCTCCATCTGATCGATCTCGACGGCGCGATCCGTGGAAAGCGGCAGAACGCTGGAATTGTAGAGAAGATATGCGAGGAGTGCGATTCCGAGATTCAAGTGGGTGGCGGCGTCCGGTCAATGAATGACGTCGAGAGCCTCCTCGGGGTTGGCGTGGATCGCGTGATTGTCAGCACCGCAGCGCTCCAGAACCCCGAATTCGTCCGGGAACTATCTGACCGATTCGGAGGCGAGCACATCATGATCGCTCTTGATTCTGCGGGCGGGGAAGTCATAATCGAGGGATGGACACGCGGATCCGGGGTCAGATCGGTTGACATCGGAAGGAAATTCGAAGAACTCGGCGCAGGAAGCATACTCTTCACAGACATCGATAAGGAGGGTTTGCTTGGCGGAATTGCGGCAAATGCCACCGCAGAACTGGTGCGGTCGGTAGGAATACCAGTGATCGCATCCGGCGGCATCACCACAACGTCGGATATCGCCGCAAGCAGGGACGCCGGGGCTGCTGGCGTGGTCATTGGAAGTGCGCTCTATTTGGGGCGATTCACGCTGCAAGAGGCGATGGATGCGTGGCTGCGGTAATCAGCCCCCAATCAGCAATCATCGGTCATTTAATCAATTCATCCGCAATCTCAGCCATATTCCGAAACTCCGCCTCATCCGGCTCAGATTTCGCAAATTCGACGAGCTCGCACCGGTTGAGACATTCTCTTACCTTTTGAACGTCTCGATTTTTCTTTTCCAGCAAACGCACCGTCTCTACTCCGGTTAATTCCATGTTGGATCCGAATTTATGCGAAAAATAGAATCTCAGTGCTTCCGACACTTTTGCGTACGCCTCCTTCTCCTCCCCGCGTTCGAAGAGACCGCGCGCTTCTCTGATCATCCCTATAGACATTGCAACGTGATCCATCTCTGCGTTTGCAGGTTTTTCCACGGGTTGCACCGGTGGTGCGGGGGCTTTATTCAGATATTTCCTATAAACAAACCAGCCAGTAACACACGCCACACATATAACCAGAGCGAGCATTAGAATCCACAACATGTCCCGCTCCCGTCCGGATTCGCCGACGATTGCGACGTTCTCAATTGTCCCATTGACATAATCCGCGCAAATCTCCCTCTTCTCGCCGTCTTCGCCCACATAAAGGACTGTTACTTGCGTGTGATTCTGCGAGAGCTGATCAAACGCAGCAGCACCTCTCTTAAACCCACTATCATTCAGCCCGTAATCCAGCCGCTGAAACTCGGGGTTCTGCTCCAGCGCAGCCATGATCGCGCTCTCATCCTCGCTCGTCTGAGACATTAGCTCCTGCATACTCCCGTTCTCCATACTTCCGGCAAGGCGTGCCGTTTCGCCATCTGGTTTCTGGTATACGAGCTCGAAGTCTCCGGTGTTGTTTGAGACCGGATTTACGGATGCATTCGTGAGATTATAACCATTATTCAGCAATTCCTGATGTTTCTTCTGGAACTCAGGGTTCTCTGCGATCTGTTTCTTGAATTCATCCCCCATCTGCTGCTGTTTCTGCATCTCCTTCTGCATCTCCTCTTTGATTGCACCAGTATTCTGGTTTAGCTGGTTATTCTGGACTCGAGCCCCGGGATCTCCCTCCTGCTGATTTTGCTGATTTTGCTGCCCCATCCCCCCGGTTCCTGCCGAACCTCCAATCTGAACACTCATTGAGCTTCCCGAACTGTAGGATGTCGAGTGCATGCTCTGCCCGCCGCACTCATAGATCGTTGTTATGCCCTGCTGCGCCTGCGCCTGCGCTGCTGTGCCATTGACCGTGATATCAAGTCTGTTTGAGGTCACAGTCTCCTCCTTTCCGGTTTCGGGATTTGTGTATGTGACCGTTGCCGGTTCGAGCGTGTAGCTTCCGGGCGAGTACGGCTTGATCGCGTCGTAAGCGAGCGTCGTTTCGCTCTGATCTGGGAGAGTTCGCTCAAGGCTCTTGATATCGAGTCCGTTGTTCCCGTACACGTTCTTATCGACGAGTTGTAT
>DAOVGE010000214.1 GCA_030672605.1 Methanosarcinales archaeon | reverse complement strand
TTGATGAAACCGGCGTGCAGGAGCGGCTCACCTCCTGTCAAACTGATGTGTCTGGTGGATGGTGTAAAGAGACAATTGATGGCGTCGATTGTTGTGTTGACATTCAGAGGGTTGTTGATGTGGCGGTCGTGAATCTTGCATCTATCAACCGGAGACTGCGCCTCCTGAGTATCACAGTATCCGCAATTGAGCTGGCAGCCGCAGAACCTGACAAAGACCTGTCTTGCGCCGGCATAGATCCCTTCTCCCTGAATGGAGTTGAATATCTCATAGATGTTTGCGTTCATATTCTACTAAACCGTATCTGTTTTTTTGTGATTTCTGGCAACAGAGAACGTCGAGAACACAGAGACGCCTTTTCCGCGCCCCAAAATCTCTCCTCTGTTTTATCCGTGGCAGTTGTACAGAGTTCCAAATTATACTTGCGGGTGGTATCAATTCGTGAAATTTGCAACCCCTGTGTGCTGATTTCGCTGGTTAAGAATGGACTTCACGGTACTTAAAACCGTTCTGATGCTAATCTCACTTGACGCACTCACTGTATCTTTCGCATGGACGTGATGTGGGTAATTGTCAAGTTCGGGGTGATGTGGGGCATTGTCCCACCTGCGAATTAAATTTCCTGCAGCGTCCTGCCAGTGGAAATTATATTTTGAAATTTCGACTGTTTCATCAAATAACACATACTCAAAGCAGTGCATAACGCTATCATCCGAAAATTTGATTATAACTCTCAAATACCCTTCTTTTTCCCAGATTTTCTCATTTATTATCTCGACTGATTCTACAATAGGATCGATGATCAAACATAGTTTCAATCCATCGAAATATTCGCGTATATCCAAGTTATCCCCTTTCTGCGATGTTCAGTCTCTGTATAATCCGTTTGTGCATATCACAAAGGGCATACCATTCAAAAAAATCCATTTCGTCCCCCAATCCACCATCTTCAAACTGTTTAGAGAAAGTTTCCGTATCCTTATGATATTTCGATTCAAATTTCTTCATAGCACCTTCTAATTCCTGCAATTCACGCTCAATCTTACCCGTTTTATATTGGATAAGTTTGCTGATAGTCTTATCGATCAACCCATCTTCTGTGCCAACATCTACCAATTTTTCGAGCGTTCGGATCTTATACATCGTCTCCATCATCATCTCGCCCCCGATCAGACCTCTGACTATCCAAAGACCGCCTTTCGCACCGCCTCGATATTGGCATCCACCTCGATTGGCTTTGCGCAGACATCCACGACCTCGGTTGGATCCTTGAGCAGATGACCGGTTGTGATACAGACGATCCGCTCGTCAGAATCGATTACGCCATCCGCAAGCAGCTTGCGCATGCCAGCGACCGATGCAGCGCTTGCGGGCTCAACGCCGATCCCTTCGAGTGACGCCAGATCGCGCTGCGCCTGAATGATCTCGTCATCCGTTACCGAGATTGCGAGCCCTCCCGATTCCCTGACCGCGCGGAGCGCTTTTGCAGCGTTTACAGGGTCCCCAATACGTATCGCTGTTGCAATCGTCTCAGGATTTGGTTCAGGCTCTATTCTGTCCAGCCCACGGTCTATCGCATCCACGACCGGGCGTGAGCCTTCCGCCTGAATGCCAGTCATCTTCGGGACCGTATCAGTGATGCCGCATTCCCGCAGTTCTCTGAAGCCCTTGTAGATTGCGGAGATGTTTCCGGCGTTGCCCACCGGAAGGATGATCCGATCCGGAACCTCCCACCCGAGTTCGTCCGCAATCTCGAATGCGATCGTCTTCTGCCCCTCCAGCCTGAACGGGTTGATCGAGTTCAAGAGATAAAACCCATACTCATCACAGACCTCTCGCACGAGCTGGAGCGCCTGATCGAAGTTTCCGCGGATATTCAAGACCTTTGCGCCGTGGATTAATGCCTGTGCAACCTTGCCGAGAGCAACCTTGCCACCGGGAAGCAGCACAACCGACGGAATCCCTGCCTTTGCGGCATATATTGAAAGCGAGGCTGACGTGTTCCCGGTGGATGCGCACGCAACCGTCTTCATTCCAAGTTCAATCGCCCTGGTGACGCCAACGGTCATGCCGCGATCCTTAAACGAGCCTGTCGGGTTCAAGCCCTCGTGCTTAACGAACATCTCGCGGGCACCCATAGCCTTAGCAAGCCGCCCGATGCGATACAGCGGGGTTCCGCCCTCGCAGATTGTCACCGGGTCACGTTCTACGGGAAGGAGCGATCGATATTTCCAGACCGATCTGCATTCGCCGGATGTGTGAAAGTCGATATCAATTGATGACAGGTCGTAGACGACCTCAAGCAGCCCGCCACACGACGGGCAGAGGTAGATGATCTCATCCGGATCGTACGTGGCACGGCACTCGATGCACTGGAGTTGGCATTTCATGGAGTGGTCTTTGTTGGCAGGTAAACGTAAAGTTGTTGGGTCAAGATTTTAATACTTGGCGACCACATCTCAAAGTGTAAGGTGAATATGATGGAACTTGATAGTACAATCACACTTATCGGAGTACGGCTTGCAAAGGTTGGATTAGAATTTATATTCAAGGGTCCTGCCCCTGAATGCGAGGAGTGTCGGTTCAAAAACAGTTGTATGAACCTGAGCACCGGTAGAAAGTATCGTATCGTGAATGTCAGAACATCCACCCAGCACAGTTGCTATGTTCATGACGAGGGCGTACAGGCAGTCGAAGTTGTGGAGTCCCCGATCATATCCGCAATCGAATCAAAAAAAGCGTTCAAGGGGTCGAAAGTTGTCTTTGAGCCGCCTTCGTGCAAAAGAGGCGAGTGTACAATATATGACCTGTGCCATCCTGTGGGGGTGGAGTTCGGAGACAAATGTACAATCTCCGAGGTGATCGGGGATACGCCTGAGGAGTGTGCGAAGGGGTTGTCGCTGAAGGTCGTCGAACTGAAACATTGAGTTATTGGTACGTGTTTAGCTAACCACGAGAGTACACAAGATTAACACAGAAATCTTGTGGAGATGGCTACGCCGCTGCTTCGCAGACTGTGTAATCTTGTGGTTATACTCGACACCGGTATAAACCGCGATTTTCGTTCTTTGCGTCTTTGCGTTCTCAATTTAACGCGAAGGCGCAAAGGCGAGAGAGACGCGAAGGGTGATATCTGTCGTCACGTCTTTCGTGTTGTTGTACATCCGACTGACACATTTCAAAAAAGCTCAGTTTGTGGCGGTGCGAAGTATAGCTAAACACGTACGAGTTATTGAGTTAGAATCGCTAAGACAGAGTGGGATCAGCGTGCTAGATCAAACGATCGTACGCTTCATCGATCAGGTCGGTCACATCAATCCCATGCATCCTCGCAACCAGCAGCGCAGTTGCATCAATCTCAACGATTCCCAGATCGTTCTGCTTCTCGTTTATCATGCGTACGATCTCAGGTCTGCCCATTGCACCGGACGATTGCAATCGGTCGATTACCTGATCAAAGATGGTCTCAGCAGTCTTCTCTGTAAATATGCTCTGATCAGGTTTGAAATCGATCGGAATCTCGACGGAATTGGGGTCGAGTAGCGGTTTCACCATGTCGCCGGTGATCTGCACGAGTCCTTCCTTCTCCGCAGTCTTCAGCACAGACTCAGCCTGATCAGGCGAGAACCATTTCAGGTCGAGCGAGAGCGCAAACACGAATTCGCTGATCGATATCGTCCCGCCCTTCTTCCTGAAGACGTAAGAGATGACCTGTTTCAGCATCATCCCATTCCGCGCCGCAGTTCTTCAACGATCGTGTCAGCCACACGCCCGCATTCAGTTCTCCCATAACCGGCATCGAGATGAACCTGGAGCGTCAGGAGATCGCCGTCCAAGTTCGCACGCACCAGATAATCATCGCCAGCGAACGGGATGCAGTTGTATTTCCCATCGAGGTAACTGTATTTCAACGGCATCTTGAAATCGAGCATGCCGTCGCTCTCGATTCCATCCAGAACCGCTTCCACGTTATCGAGGGTCAGATGTACGAACTCGAGGTTGTCCTCAACGATGTACACCTCAAGGTCCCGCCGTGCCTGGATGCTGTGCCCCCTGCGATCAGGCGATTCGGTCGCGAACATCCCGTGTTTACCATCGATTCCTGCCATCGTCCGAACCAGATACGGGAGATCGCCATAGTACCGGTACCTCTGCTCGAAATGCGTATCACGCTTCGGGAAACGATAGTAAATGCGCTTTCTCATATCCATGCCAGCAATCATAACCGTAACCGGATCGGTTCCGCATCAGAGACGCCATCGACCGTCCTGATCTCGTTTAACAGCGCATCAGAGATATCCGAGTCGAGATTCAGAATCATGATCGATCTCCCATCCGATCCGGTTTCACTGACCTGCATTCCCGATATGTTGATTTTCTCCCTGCCAAGGATCATGCAGCACGGACCGATGATGTTCGGTCGGTTTTCGTGCCGTGAGACGATCATCAGCCTCGAAGGCGCGATATCGAGATGGCATCCGTCGATATCGAGCAATCGCATGCCGTCTCCGATGAGCGTGCCTGTGACTGAACGCAACTCGCCCCCGCCGGACAACCCGATCGTAATCGACTGTACCTCCTCGGATTCAACCGATTTACTCTCCTTGACCTTTATCTTCCGCTCCTTTGCAAGTGCCGGAGCATTCACATAGTTGACGCTCGGACCCATCGACTGTGAGAGAACGCCTTTCAGTGCTGCGAGCGTGACCATTCGCAGATCGGTATCAAAGATTTTGCCTGCGTAACTGATCTCGATCGCATCGAAATTCCCGAGCAACTGGGCACTCATAGCACCGATCGTCTCTGCAACAGCGATGTAGGGTGCAACAACGTTCATAGCGTCCGGACGGACCGGCGGCAGGTTGATCGCAGTCGTCACAGACTCGCCCCTGAGTGCTGCAAGCACCTGCTCTGCGACATCGACCGCAACTGCGACCTGCGCCTCAGCAGTGGATGCTCCGAGATGGGGGGTTGCGATCACGCGCTCCAGCTTGAGTAGCGGGCTCCCTTTCGGCGGCTCGTTCACAAAGACGTCGAGCGCTGCTCCGGAGACCTTGCCAGCCGCAACAGCACGTGCGAGCGCATCCTCGTCGATGATCCCGCCGCGTGCACAGTTGATGATCCGGACTCCCGGTTTCATCATCTCGAACTGAGAATCACTGACCATACCTCTCGTCTCGTCGGTGAGCGGCGTGTGTACTGTTATGTAGTCGGACTCTCTCAGTATGGTGTCAAGATCGACCAGTTCGATTCCAAGCTCTTTCGCACGATCTTTCGGTATGAACGGGTCATACGCAAGGACTTTCATCTCCATACCTTGCGCACGCTTTAAGACCTCGATACCGACCCTTCCGAGACCGATAGTGCCGAGGACTTTGTTTCTGACCTCAACACCAGTGAATCGCTTGCGGTCCCACTCATCTGCCTTCAGCGATCGGTCTGCTTGCGGTATGTTTCTGGAGAGCGCAAGCATCATGGCAACCGTGTGCTCTGCTGCCGAGATCGTGTTTCCTTCCGGAGTATTCGCAACGATTATGCCTTTCTTTGTTGCTGCTGCGACATCGACGTTGTCAACGCCGACACCAGCCCTACCAACGATCTTGAGACCGTCTGCCGCGTTTATGATCTTTTCTGTTACTTTCGTTCCACTTCTGATTACGAGGGCATCGTACCCGGGTATAATCTTCACCAGTTCCTCTTCGGAAAGACCGGTGTTTACATCCACATCATGCTCGGTTCTGAGCATCTCCAAACCATCTTCTGCGATAGGATCGCTTACAAGAATTTTCAATCCGTGTTCCCTCCATTTGAGTATGTGATGTATGTGTGATCATATATCTTAAAAGCACGCCGATACGTCGGCGGTTGCAGACATCAAACATATTCTACGCCAGCACGCAATCACGCCGAACCGAGATAGACCCACCGATCGTACCCGATATCTGGCAGATCCGGGAGGTTCTCGAAGCCGCGCCCGGATACGCCGCAGCAACCGAGCACCTCTGCAGCAAACTCGAGTTCGCAGGCGGCGTAGAACGTGAAGATCAGTGTACCGCCGGTCCGCACGACCTTTGTTGATTCGCGCAGAATGCTCGCCCAGAGATCCTTGTTGAACGGCTGGATCGGACCTATCATGAATCCGGTCACGCAGTCGAACTCCCTTCCGAAGAACATGGAGAGTTCTGTGGAATCGAGAACAATCGACCGATCCTTATGGAGCGCACCGCTTCTGAGTCCATCGCAGATGTCACATTTGTCGTAATCGATGCAGATCGGGTCGCATCCGAGACTGTGAAGCGCGCCTGTCGCGCCCCCGTCTCCGCAGCAGATCTCAAGCACGTCCGTATCCTGTGAATCAGGCAGGCTCCTGCGAAGAAGATGCAGCAGCCGTTCGTCACGCTCGTTCTGCGCATCCTGACCATCCAGCGCACCCAGCGCACCCGATACATCTTCAAGTCCCCCATGCAGGAGTTCACGAACCGATGCAAAGGTGCCGATATCGAGATATGGGAGCTCTTCACGTGCGCATGACTCGCATAACCACTGGTTCGCAAGAAATATGGAATAATATTCAATTACCGCAGAACGCAGCTCGGAGAAATCGATCTCGATTGCTTCGCAGCCGTTGCCTGCGATGGCACGCACCCTCTCGGCGAAGCGCTCATCCTTCGAGATTATGTTTGTCAAGACGAGCCAGTGATCAATGCCCTGCGAACGCAGATAGAGCGCGAATGCGATGGTTGCGCCGTTGTCTACCAGTTGAATGGGTTGTGCGGAACTCAGATCACCGATTCTCTCAAATTCCTTGAGATACTGTTCTGTTGTCGGCGTTCGCCTCAAGTCACTGAAGCTATTCTCCGCAAGAAAGATGGGCTCTGCGGAGTTGCGATTCAGGATGTCGTGGAGGCGCATCTCATATCTCAGTAGACTTCTTCGTGCGGGTGGATGACAATTCCGCTCGATGTGATCTCGTAGGGGTGAATGCCCTTGCTGTGGTCCGACCCGCGCATCTTGAAGATCTCCATGCTGCGGACACGCACGTTCTCATACCGCCTGTTGTACAGCATGATCGTGCCCTCGGTAACGAAGTTCTCGACGCCGAATCGGCTATACAGGGTGTCGTCGATGGTCTCGCAGGTCATAAACGATGTGAGACCGAGAATCTCAAGGGTTGTGCTCAGTTTTAGCAACTCGATTCTGATCTTTGCAGGATCCTGGAGATGGAACCCGAGCGAAGTGCTCGAATCGATCACAGCGCGTTTTGCGCCGCTCATATCCTGTATTGCAATGATCTGGTTAAGAAGAGCGCGCATATCGAATGGTCGCACATCCACATACTGTTCCTGCGACGGGACCCCGATCTTCGTGGAGCATGCATCAATGATCGCGAGTTTTCCTTCATCCTCGAGCGCCTCCAGGTCCCATCCGAATCCCGATAGATTCTGCCGTATCTGCTCGGGACGCTCCTCGGTCGCAACAAAGATTCCGTTCTCACCGTACTCAGTGATTCCACTGTACAGAAACTGGAATGCGAAGTTTGTCTTGCCGGTTCCGGACGTTCCTGAGAGCAAGTATGTCCGATCCTTGATCAGTCCGCCTTCGCAGAGTTCATCGAACCCGGGTATGCCGGTAGGTACTCGATCAATCATTGTAAGCTCCTCCGGATAGTACAAAGCATGCGAGTAGCGCTTCGAGTTGTATCCTCTCGTTTGCCCCTTCAGTTATCCTGAAATCTATTTCCCCAATTTTATCGATCAATTCGACCTTTTTACGGTCCGGAATCTCTTTGATGTTGAACATCGCCCGGTATATCTGCCCGACAACATCCTCGCCAGATAACCCCTGTTTGGTCAACAGATCCTCCAGTTTTCTGCGGGATTTTGCAAAATCGCCTTTGTATGCGCTCAGAGCGAGATTCTCAATCTCTTCAGGACGAGCCGTTGCAGTTATCTGGTATATTGCATCGCGATCAATCTTTGCGTCGAGCATAGCTGCGGATTGCAGCGCATTTATCGCCTTGCGCATGTCACCGCGTGCCACGTACTTGATTGCAGTGAACCCATCTTCGGTGATCTCAAGGTGTTCGGAGAGCACGATGTGCCGGACCCTCTCCTCGACCGCATCAGCCGTGATTGCGTTGAACCTGTAGACCGCGCATCTCGATTGAAGTGGTTCTATAATTTTTGATGAATAATTGCAGGACATGATGAACCTGCACGTTCTTGTGTACTGCTCCATTGTTCTGCGCAGCGCAGACTGGGCATCAGATGTCAGGGCATCAGCCTCGTCCAGGAAGATGATCTTGAACTCGGCGTCCCCGACCGGCGAGGTTCTGGCAAAGTTCTTGATCTTGTGCCGCACCACATCGATTCCGCGCTCATCGCTGGCATTCAGTTCGATGAAATTGGACTGCCATGTATCGCCAAAGAGTTCCCGTGCAATCGATACGGCGGATGCTGTCTTGCCGACTCCGGGTGGACCTGTGAACAGCAGATGTGGCAAATTTTTTGCGTGAACGTAGGAAATCAATCGTTTAATCGTATTATCCTGCCCGACCACATCTGAAAGTTTCTTTGGTCGGTATTTCTCGATCCATATCTCCTGTTTAATGAAAATTCCTCCGCCTGTCCTATATGTGAATTTATTGAATATATTCTTTTTGTTATTGGCGTCTTAAGGTTTCGGATTTGTGGGGGCGGAATTGTGGCTCTTTCTGTAATTCGCGAGTGCAAACATCTCGTAGATAAATCGTGCCCGTGGAGTATTGGGGGCGTAGAAATCACGAATGGCACTAATAAACGAATTTCACGAATGCTAAGCCAAAATAAATTTGTGCAATTCGTCCATTCGTGAAATTCGTGATTGCGATAGCATCGCCGAAGGCATAAAAACTGCCAGAAACATACCAAATTTCCGGGAAACACCTCAAAACCCGAGTGGGATGGGTTGGGTAAATAACCGATATGATGGGTCGTTTGAATACTTTCACGCGAGATACCAGAGACCCGGAATTGTGTTCCAGGCGAATTTATATGAACACATCAGTCAATGTTAATTCTATGCACACCGGGCGTGGAACCACGAAAGAAAAGGTTGTATTCTATCTACACGACACCACAACATCTGAAGGAAGATTTATCGATTTATTCATAATATGCCTCAATCTTTTTACGGTACTCGTCTTCATCGTGGAGAGTTACTTTCACAATGTGAATCCTGGTATTTTCTGGGCTATCGAGGTTGTCACAGTCTCCATTTTCATACTGGAGTATATCTTGCGGATGTGGGTTGCAGAAAAGAAGGTGAAACACGTTTTTGAAGTCTACAGCATCATAGATCTCGTTGCAATCATACCCACGTTCATCACGTTCCTGGACCTCAGGTTTGTGCGCATATTCAGGGTCTTCCGCATCTTCAGGTTCATGCGGTTTGTTGACACAGGTGCGTTCCTCTCAGATGATGCGAAGATGCATGACATAAGAATCATCAAGATCATATTTACAATCGTTTCAATCATCTTTGTCTCTTCATCGTTCATCTATGAGGCTGAACAGGCTGAAAACCCGGATATCGATGACCTCGGCTCTGCGATGTACTTCTCAATAGTGACGCTCACCACAGTCGGTCTTGGCGATGTCGTTCCGGTAACCCCACTCGGACGGCTCATAACCGTTCTCATGATACTGGTCAGCATTGCTCTCGTGCCGTGGCAGCTTGGTTTGCTGATAAAGGAGTTTATGCTCTCGGTTTCCGGAAAACGGCTTGTGACGTGCAAGAAATGCGGTCTCACGCACCATGATGCCGATGCCACGCACTGCAAGCATTGCGGCAGTATCATTTACCACGAGACCGATGAAGAATCGGGCTGATACTGGGATTGTGATCGGATCGGCTTACAAAAATTACTGATTCTGATGGATTCTGTGGTTTCCAATCTTTGCGCCCTTGCGTCATCGCGTCTTTGCGTTCTCGTTCGTCAGTTTAACGCAAAGGTGCAAAGGCGCAGAGACACAAAGGTAGGGTGGGATGCCCGCGATTTTCCGCATACGCGAGGGGGTTCCCACATCGACCACAGAAAACGTCAGAACCAGAAAAATTATAAGTTCCGTAATTCGTTTGAAGATTTAGCGAAGGGGGCAATAGAAAACGAGCCTAAAACGGGATCCCCCACAGCGGATACCACTTCTCCATCTCCTTCTCGATTGGGAGTTCAACCTCCATCGACGATCTCACCCTGAATTCGAGATTACTATCCCTTTTTGTTCCGCTCAGCGGGGCGAATGGATAGAACGTGCCTTCTTTGTAGTTATATATCAAATAGACCGACTTAAAAGAAAAAACCGAACAGAGAAGCCGTTCTTCAAAATCATGCTCGATTACGGTCTCGCTTATCAGATATGTGGTCGTGACAAGGTCTTCAAAGTCAGGATCGCTCAGAATGACCCAGGAGTAGTTGTATTTATCGGTCTCGAACTGGCAGGTTGTGCCGGTATCGGATGCACTGAGCTGGAGCAGATCTCGTAGATCGCTCTCCATCTCGGAAAACCGCGATGATTCGACAGGCTTGAAGCAGATTCCGGTTTTGCCGGATGGTTCGAAGCCTATCGACTCCATTGCGATGTGCGCAGTCGAGAGTGCGAAGAGTGCATCAATCTTCGGTTTTCTCAGTTTCGTTCTTCCGAGGAGCGAGTCAAGAAATTTCATCGTGTCCAGCCCATTTATACCTCATTTATCCCGCGCATCTCGTTTATCTCATTTCCATATCTCGGGACATCTTCTCGAGCGCTGCGACCCTCTTCTCAAGCGACGGGTGTGTGGAGAAGAGCGCCATAATCGATCTTCCCGATATCGCTGGTATGATGTAGAACGCGTTCATGCCCTCAGCCTTTCTGATATCCTCGGTCGGCACCCGGTCCATTGCGCCGCTGATCTTCATGAGCGCGCTCACCAGATGGGAGGGGTGACCAGTGATTACCGCCGCGCCCCGATCCGCAGCAAACTCCCGGTACCGTGAGAGCGCCCGTATCAGTAGGTAACTGATG
Source organism: Methanosarcinales archaeon (assembly GCA_030672605.1). Classification (GTDB taxonomy): domain Archaea; phylum Halobacteriota; class Methanosarcinia; order Methanosarcinales; family Methanogasteraceae; genus Methanogaster_C. The sequence continues at coordinate 2,077 of DAOVGE010000214.1, read as the reverse complement.
ATCCAGACGAGAAGCGAGGCGACCCATGCGAGCATGATCTGAGTGCCACCTTCACGCCGACTTCCCCCTCCGAAGAAGAGGAGATACCTGACAAGGAAGAACGCGATGGTTGAGAAGAAGCTTGCGATTGTCAGAACCATCACGTCCCGGTTCTTTATGTGCGTCAGTTCGTGCGCGAGCACCGCGGTGAGCTCGTTTGAGTTGAGCTTTCGCATAAGCGAGGTTGTGACCGCCACAACCGCTTTCTCTGGACTCCGACCGGTCGCAAACGCATTCGGGATGCTGCTGTCAACGATTGCAACCCTCGGCTTCGGTAGATTCGCCTCGATGCACAATCGCGATATGATGCCGTGAAGTTCGGGTGCTTCGCTCTCATCAACAACGCGGGCGCCTGTGCTCATCAAGACCATCTTGTCAGAGTAGTAGTACTGTGCAAAGAGCATGATTCCTGCAAAGAGCATGATCGGAACGATGCTTCCTTCGAATACGTAGGATAATGCCGCTATGAATGCGATGTAGACCACAAACAACATAAACATGGTCATAAACATCCTCGTTGCCAGCCCGTAATCACGCTGCCATTTCTTCATATTTGATTCTCCGTTATCCATCCGTTAAAGGTTTTTGCCGCACATAATCCTTTCGAGTACCGGTGGCTTTGTTGTGGAATTCACTCAGAGACCACGATCCCTTTCACCCATTCAGGCGCATCCGGCGGATTATCCCGTAGCATCTCTCTCCACGCTTCATCCGTCAACCTGTCATCCATCGGATGCTTGAACTCGTAGTAGCTGAAGATTGGACCTGCGCCCAGGATGATCCTGCCGTCGGGAACACGATATGCAACCAGAATCAACTTCACATAACCAACGCCTTCCTCCAGAACCATTTCCGTGGTACAATCGGTATGCACATCCGCAACAATCGTGGTTTTCGCACCCTCGTCATCCACACCTGTGACAACATAATCCAGATGCTGCCCAAAGTCGTTTATGAATTCGTAATCGTCCTCTGTTAACTCCCTGTTCTCAAGTTCGTCGACTGATATGTTGATCAATCGGTTCAGGATGTACTCCAGACTCTGCAATCGTTCCTTCTCTGTCACATTCAGGACATTGAGGTCAGTAAGCCCATCGTCCGTCATCTCTGTTAGCCTCAACAGACGAGAATAGAATTCCGGAACAGGTTCTACGTATCCTATTACCGGCGATGGCGGCATGCAGGTTGGCACAGGAGTGTAACTCTGCTTGGCATACAGTATGGTGTCATGCCTGAGTTCGGTCCATGAGGCAAGCGACGTCTGCAACTCCTTCTTCTGCCACGCTTCTGTCTGCATGAATGTCGGGTAGCCATCTCCAAACTCGTTTAACAACGGCTTTAAGGTGTATAGCCAGCTCCAGTACAGATTTCGATTCCATTCATCGGTATCAAAACCCGCAAACTCTGTTTTAAGCTCTTCCAATTGCTTATCATAACTCGTGTTCACGCCTTCGTACTCAGTATCGCCGTCCTCCCGCAGGATAGCCTCGGCACATCCGGAACCAAGAACCGCCATAACATCCAGACCTCTCGGGAAACATCTCGCGAGTCCCCCGTCCGTGACACACATCGTAAATGGCGTCTCATTGCCCACATATATCCCGACAGCCGGGAAGACCAGTTGTTGGAACATATACGCATCAGGAATGAACCTCTGCCCCATGAACCTGAAACCCTTCGTTTTGTCCAGGCATTCATACAGTTTTTCCCGTGTGAACGGCGGATAGATCACGCAGACCCCGGAGCCACCGTATATCTCAGGACTCCTCAATCCGGCTAATGCCACTTTGAGCTCCAGTAGTTTCCCGTCGTCTGCCAGTTCCGTGGTATCGAAATCCGAACCAAAGACCTCTGCGATTGCGATCTGGTATTCATACGGCGTTAGATCATCCGCGGTTCCAACAAAGAAGGATGTGACCGAATATATCCTGTTCCAGTGTTCTTGCACGGTTTTATTCCCGGCGGAGGTGTTCGGAAGCTCTGATACGATCAACGATGCCTGAATCGTTGCGAGTTTTGCATCCTCTTCGGTTATCAA